>JBKJPI010000384.1:0-4714 GCA_046595235.1 Burkholderiales bacterium
GCCGACCCTCGGGCAACACACCGAGCAGGTGCTGCGCACGGCGAACCGAAGGCGGCGTATCGCTGAAGCGAAACGGAATACCCACCATTTTCACTTCCCCGGCGGTTGGGTGCTGCACGGTCCGCACCATCTCGCGGGCAATCGTGTGCGGGTCGCTCAATGCCTGGGCGACCGAATTGATGCGGCCGCACGGAATACCACCTGCGCCAAGCGCCGCGATCCAGTGTTCAGCGGGTGCGGTGCGCAGCGCGTCGGAGACCATCGCGTCGAGGGCCTCCCGGTTGGCGATGCGCTCGGGATTACGCGCGTAACGCGGATCGGTCGCCCATTCGGGTCTGCCCAGCAGCGCTGCGAACTTCGCGAACTGGCCGTCATTGCCGACTGCCACTGCGATCATGCCATCAGCGACGGGATACGCGGTATACGGAACGATGTTCGGATGACCGTTCCCGAAGCGCCGTGCATCGCGGCTCGAGACGAGATGGTTCGAGGCGACGTTTGCAAGCATGGCGAGGCTGGTATCGAAGAGCGAGACTTCGACGTGCTGGCCCTTGCCTGTGCGATGCCGCGCCTGCAGTGCCGCCAATATCGAATTGCATGCAAGCATGCCCGTGCAGATGTCGACGATTGCGACCCCATACTTCATGGGCTCGCCGTCGGCCTCACCGCAGATGCTCATGAGGCCCGACTCCGCCTGCAGGATGAAATCGTATCCCGGCAGGCCCGCCTTCGGCCCCGTTGAACCATAGCCCGTGATCGAGCAGCGAATCACTCGCGGCGCGTGCGCTTCGAGCCAGTCATTACCGAAACCCCACTTTTCGAGGGTTCCAACCTTGAAGTTTTCGACGAGCACGTCGCATTGCGCGATCAGCTTGGCGAGGATGTCCTGCCCAGGCTTCACCGCCATGTTGAGCGTCATCGAGCGCTTGTTGCGATTGATGCCGAGGAAGTAAGCCGATTCCTTGTCCGCGAAAGGCGGTCCCCAGGTACGCGTGTCGTCGCCGGAGCCGGGCGGCTCGATTTTCGTCACGTCAGCGCCCATGTCGCCGAGCATCATCGTGCACAGCGGGCCCGCGAGGATTCGCGTGAGGTCGAGAACGCGTAAGCCGTCGAGCGCTCCCGGCGCGTGACTCACGTTAGCCATGTCAGGGTGCTAACCGCCGGATGCAGAGCCCGCCAGGGAAGGCCCGGTCCCGCGTGCTCACGATCTACGCCTTGGCAGCGCGTGCGCCCCGCGATGCACCGTTACCTTTGCCTGCTTTACTTTGCGTCCGCTGCCGTTTTTGCGGCGATTTGTTGCCGCGCATGTGCGGCGGCGCATTCTCGTCGCTTTCGAAACCTTCGACATAACGCTCGAGCTCTTTCTTGTCGCGCATGCGGAATTTCTGGAAGTCCGGCGCACGCCCGGCGAGAAAGGCGTTCATGCCTTCCTTGGCTTCGTCCGAACCCCACACGTGCGCAAGAAGCTCCATCCCGTGTTGCCAGGACGCATAGAGGTTGTCGGATTCGAAGTTGAGCGAGCGCTTGGTCATCCGAAGCGTAAGCGCGCTATGGCCTTTCATTGTCTCGCACCACTTCAGCGTTTCTTTGCGCAGATCCTCCTGCGGAACGCATTTGTTGATGAGTCCGATCTCGGCCGCTTCGCGTGCGCTGAAACGCCGCGCGCAGAAAATCATTTCACGGGCAAGGCGCTCACCGATGATGCGCGGAAGGTATTGTGTCGCGCCGACCGTAGGGCACGCACCGACCTTTGCACCCGTTTGCCCCAGCATCGCGTTCTCGGAAGCGATCACCAGATCGCACCACAGGGCGAGCTCGTGCCCTCCGCCCATGCACCAGCCGTTCACCATCGCAATCACGGGAATCGGCAGGCCGCGTATGGTCATGGCAAGACCGAGCATGCGGTCGTTCCACATGTACGCATTGGTGAAATTGAGGCGCTTCATCGCGTAAAAATCGCCACCCGCGGAAAAGGACTTGTCCCCTGCTCCGGTCACGACAGCGCATACGATCGACGGATCTTCACGCGTCGATTTGAGCGCATCGATCATTTCGTCGAGGCTCTGTTCGCGAAACGCATTCAGCACGCGGGGACGGTTGATCGTGATCCACGCCACCTGATCTTTGACTTCGAAAAGAATGTCGCGGTAACGCGTAGCGGATTTCTTGCGCGCTGCTGGCATGCGGTCCCTCTTGAATTCGATTCGGTTTGTGTATCGCGGGGCGGACGAGTCTACCAGATGGTCGCGGCGGTTATTGTGAGTGGAGAAGCGCATCCGATAGAATCATCCGCGATCAAAAAAAACAAACACATCTGCCGGAGGAGCTCCAATGAAGCACGCTGCCCCGAGCGCAGTGGCTTGCGCAATCGCTTTCGGAATCGCGCCCGCTGCGGCACAAACGACCGGTGGTGGACCCGCTTATCCGACGAAGCCCGTGCGCATCATCATTCCATTCGCGCCGGCAGGGCCCACCGACAATCAGGCGCGGTGGGCGGCGCAGCAACTGAACGTCGCATTGGGGCAGACCTTCATTGCGGATAACCGGCCCGGCGCCGGAGGCGTTCCCGGTACCGAGATCGTCGTAAAGAGCCCGCCCGACGGCTATACGCTTCTCGCCGGGAACCCGGGGCCGCTGACAATCGCGCCGAGTGCGCGCGCGCAGGTGCCCTACGACACCCTGCGAGACCTCGCGCCCATCATCTTGATCGCGAAGAGCGCGAGTTGCGTGTGCGCGCATCCGAGCCTCCCTGTGAAAGGGGTGAAGGATTTCGTGGCGTTCGCAAAATCCCGTCCTGGCCGCATCAACTACGGGACACCGGGTGTGGGCACCGTCGGACACTTCGCGACCGAGCTCTTTGCAACGAGTGCCGGCGTGAAGCTCAACCACGTGCCTTACAAAGGCGCGGCGCAGTACACCGTCGACCTGATCGCAGGCAACATCGAAATCGCGATCAATCAGTTCGCGATTGCCACACCGCTGGTGAAGCAGGGGAAAGTTCGCTGCCTCGGCGTGACTTCGGCGGAGCGCACCCCATTGCTGCCGGAGGTGCCGACGATCGCCGAGCAGGGCCTGAAAGGTTTCTCGAGCTATAACTGGAACGGGATTCTGGCGCCGGCCGCGACGCCCAAGGCGGTAATCACGCGCGTTCACGACGTGCTTGCCAAAGCACTCAAAGGATCGGAAGCACGAGAGCTCTTCACAGGCCAGGGCCACGAGCTTGGGCTTCTGGGTCCCGATGAATTCGCGGCATTCATTCGCGCTGAAACACAGAAGTGGGCGCAGGTCGCGCAGAAGGCCGGAATACCGAAACAATAGTCAGGCGGGTTGCACGCTACTCCGACAAGGAAAATCATGGCTGAGAAAGATCCTTCGTATTTCATGTACTTCCCTGGCAACTACCGGTGGTCCGCGGCCTTTGTGAACATGATCGGCTCGGCGCCTTATGGGGGATCGGAGTTCGGCGAGCTTCACAAGATCGGCCGCCTCCTCAAAGGCAAGGGCGCGGAGGACGACGAAGCATGGTTCGACGCGTGTGCGAAAGTAGCCGACGGCGTTCGCGGCTACGCCGAGCAATTCGAAGGTGCGGGGCATCGCTACTCCGCGGCACACGCGTATTTACGCGCCTGTAACTACTATCAGATGGCCGAGCGCTTTCGCACACCGAAGGATGATAAGGCGCTCGCTGTCTACAAGACTGCGGTGCAGTGCTTCCATCGCTTCGCGAAGCTCACCGACGTCAACATCGAGCTCGTCGAGGTTCCGTTCGAGGGCGGCAGCCTCCCCGGTTATTTCGTACACGCGCAGAACGCGAAGTCGCAGCGCACGCCGTGCGTGGTGTTCTTCGACGGCCTCGATGTGACGAAAGAGATCCAGTACACGCGCGGCGTGCCCGATCTCATCAAGCGCGGTATTTCGGTGCTCGTGATGGATGGCCCGGGCACGGGTGAAGCCATTCGTTTTCGCGGTCATTACCTGCGGCATGATTACGAAGTCGCGGGAAGCGCGTGCATCGATTATCTGGAAAAACGCGAAGACGTCGACGCGAAGAAGATCGGCGTGGTCGCGATCAGTCTCGGCGGGTACTACGCGCCGCGAATGGCGTCGATGGAGCCGCGGTTCGCCGCGTGTGTCGCATGGGGCGCGATCTGGGATTACTACGCAACCTGGAAAAAGCGCATCGATTCGAAGTTCACGACGTCCCTCTCCGTGCCGGGACATCACATCACGTGGATCCTCGGGGTAGACACCCTCGAGGAAGCCCTCAAAAAGCTCGAGCCCTTTCGCCTCGACGGCGTGGTGCAGAAAATGCGCTGCCCCTTCCTCATCGTTCACGGCGCCGCCGACGAGCAGGTTCCTTTGTCGGACGCGCAGGCGTTGCACGACGCCGCCGGTTCGAAAGACAAGACGCTTCGTGTGTTCACCGAGGAAGAAGGCGGAGCGCAGCACTGTCAGCGCGACTACCTCACGCTCGTAACGGCGACGATGTGGGACTGGTTCGAAGACAAGCTGAAGCCCTGAAAACGATGAGCGACAGGTTGAGCGAAGTGCGCGATGGCATGCGCATTGACTGGGATGTTGGAATCGTCATGGACGACGGCGTGACGCTCCGCGCCGACGTCTACCGGCCGGTGACCGAAGGGAAGTATCCGGCGCTGCTGAGCTACGGACCGTACGGCAAAGGCCTCTCGTTTCAGGAGGGTTACAAAACCGC
>JBKJPI010000390.1:0-15748 GCA_046595235.1 Burkholderiales bacterium
CTTTTCACCGCGTGCGAGAGACGCGTCCCGGACGTTATCCGGGGAGCGGGAACGATCAGCGTGCGCGTCGTGTTGCATGAACCTCACACAGTTTACGGTAAAAGATGAACTCACCTATCGACGCAGGCACCATCAGGCTTACCCAGTTCTCCCATGGCGGCGGCTGAGGCTGCAAGATTACGCCAGCGTTGCTGAGCGAAATTCTTGCGAACGCGCCGCTCACCAGCGCGTTCCCCAATCTTCTCGTCGGGACGGAATCGGCGGACGACGCCGCGGTTTACCGCCTGAACGACACGCAGGCCCTTGTCGCAACGACCGATTTTTTCATGCCGATCGTCGACGATCCTTTCGATTTTGGGCGCATCGCTGCGACCAATGCCATCTCGGACGTTTACGCGATGGGCGCGCGACCTTTCATGGCCCTCGCACTGCTCGGGGTGCCCGTGGGCAAGTTACCCGTGGAGGTCATACAACGCATCACCGCTGGTGGCCAAGCGGTGTGTGCCGCGGCGGGCATTCCGATCGCAGGCGGACATTCCATCGATTCGCCGGAGCCGATTTACGGGCTTGTCGCGCTCGGGCTCGTGCATCCCGATCGGGTCAAGCGCAACGATCGCGCAAAGGCAGGCGACGTCCTCATCCTTGGTAAAGCACTCGGCGTCGGCATCATGAGCGCAGCGCTCAAGAAAGGAGAGCTGCGCGAGAAAGCGTACGAACAGATGATTGAAACCACCACGCAGCTCAATACACCCGGGCCCGCGCTGGCTGAAATGACCGGCGTTCACGCGATGACCGACGTCACGGGCTTCGGGCTCGTCGGGCATCTGATGGAAGTGTGCCGCGGCTCGGGCCTCAAGGCCAGGCTTCGCTTCGACGACATTCCGGTGCTCACGGCCGCGCGTCATCTGGCAGAACAGGGTTATGTCACCGGCGCATCCGATCGCAACTGGGCGAGCTGCGAGGCGAGCGTTAGGTTGCCGCAAGGCGCAGCCGCCTGGCACCGCAAGATGCTGACGGATCCTCAGACGAGCGGCGGCTTACTGGTCGCGTGCGCGCCCGATGCAGCCCGGTCGGTGCTCGACGTATTCGCGAACGAAGGATTCAAGCATGCCGCGATCATCGGCGAGCTCGAAGCCGGGGCGCCCGGCATCGCAATCGCCTAGAGCGGCCGTCGCAGCATCGATTTCAATCCCTTCCACACCGTTTCCAGCATGAGCGCCTGCGCTTCGCTCGTCGGGTGCACGCGATCGGACTGGAAAAAACGCGCCTCCTCCCCAAAACCTTCGAAAAGAAAAGGCACGAGCGCCACCTTCTTTCCGCGGGCGACATCCGAAAACGTCCGCTGGAACTTTTCCACGTAAGCCGTGCCGTAGTTGGGTGGCAGACGCATGCCTACGAGCAGTACGTCGGCCTTTGCACGGCGGCTTGCGTCAACCATGGCCTCGAGATTGCGCTTCATCGTATCGAGATTTTGCCCGCGTAAGCCATCATTTGCGCCGAGCTCGATGATGACAATATCGGGGCGGTGCGTCCTGAGCGCACCCTCGATGCGGCTCGCGCCACCTGCTGTTGTCTCGCCACTCACGCTCGCGTTGGCCACCGCCAGGCTGAAGTTGTCGTCGCGGAGCCGTTTTTGCAGCAGGCTCGGCCAGCTCTGCTCGTTGGAGAGGCCGTAACCTGCTGAAAGACTGTCACCGAAAACAAGAATGGTCGCGGCCGCTGTAACGCCGGGCGCGGCTGCAAGAACAAGAAAACCGAAGAGACGTGCAAGCATGGACATGTCAGAAAAATCCGCTGAAACAATTATTCGTGTGGAAACGCTCGGCAAGACCGTGCCCAATGGCGGCACCGGATTGACCATTCTGGACAATATAAGTTTCGAGATCGGTTCGGGTGACGCAGTCGCGATCATCGGCGTATCCGGCTCGGGAAAATCCACCCTGCTGGGCCTCCTTGCCGGTCTCGACACGCCCTCCACGGGACGGGTTTGCGTCAACGGGCACGATCTCTCCGCCCTCGACGAAGACGGTCGTGCGGCGCTGCGTGCACGCATGCTCGGCTTCGTTTTCCAGTCTTTTCAGCTCCTGCCTGCGATGACTGCGCTCGAGAACGTGATGCTTCCGCTCGAGCTCGCCGGGCGGCGTGACGCTCGCGCGAGCGCGCGGGCGATGCTGGACCGCGTCGGCTTGAGCGAACGCCTGGGGCATTATCCGAAGCAGCTCTCCGGGGGCGAGCAGCAGCGTGTCGCAATCGCGCGCGCCTTTGTGACTCAGCCCGCGCTGCTCCTCGCAGACGAGCCGACGGGGAATCTCGATACCGCCACAGGCAGCCAGGTGATCGAGCTCATGTTCGAGCTCAACCGTGAGCGCCGCACCACGCTGCTCCTCGTCACTCACGACGAATCCCTGTCGCGCCGCTGCGACCGCGTTTTGCGACTCGTTGGCGGCAAGCTGGCGGCCGACAGCGCGAGTCGGGCTGCGTGAGTCTCCACGCTGCCACGATGAGCTGGACAGGCGAAGTGAAGCTCGCGCTGCGGCTTCTCTGGCGGGATCATCGCGCCGGCGAGCTCGCGCTTATTGCCGCGGCAATCGTCATTGCAGTCGCCAGCGTAACGACCATCGGGTTTTTCGCCGATCGCGTCCAGCAGGCGCTGGGCCGGCAGGCAAACCAGCTCCTGGGCGCCGATCTCGTGATCGTGAGCGGCGAGCCGGTCGCAGCACTACTGGCAGATGAAGCGAAAGCAAAAGGGCTTGCCGTCGCGCGGCTTACCCGCTTCCCCAGCATGGCTTCCGTCGGCGAGCGCAACGTACTCGCGAGCGTGAAAGTTGTCAGTGACGGTTATCCATTGCGCGGCGAAGTTCGCATCGCCAGCGAGCTTTACGGTACGGACCGGCGCGCCGAAGCAGTCCCTGCGCCGGGGACGGCGTGGGTCGACGAACGGCTCTTTACACAGCTTGCGTTGAATCCGGGCGCAAGGGTCGAGCTCGGCCAATCGACTTTCGCGTTTGCCGGAATCGTGACACGCGAGCCCGACGCATCGATCGGATTTCTGAATGCCGCACCGCGCATCGTCATCAACGAAGCTGACCTCGCGGCTACCGGGCTCGTGCAACGCGGAAGCCGCATTGCGTACCGGCTGCAGGTCGCCGGTGCGGGGGCGACCGTCGATGCATACCGCGCATGGGCGCTGACGCGGCTTGCTGCGGGCCAGCGTATCGAAGGCATCCGCGACGCGCGCCCCGAAATCCGCTCGGCGCTCGACCGAGCCGAGAAGTTCCTGAATCTCGCCGCCCTCGTCACGGTGGTGCTCGCCGCGGTAGCCATCGGCCTCTCAGCACGAAGATTTTTGCAGCGCCATCTCGACGCGTGCGCGATGCTGCGCACTCTCGGCGCAAGCCAGGGCACAGTTCTGCGGCTGTATCTCACGCATTTTCTTGTGCTGGGATTGATCGCGAGCGCCGTCGGTTGCGCGCTCGGCGTTGCCGCGCAGGCGCTTCTTGCGCAATGGCTCGGCAATATTGTTGCGATCGAGTTGCCGGCGCCTGGCGGAACGCCCGCGCTGCACGGAATGTTGACGGGGCTCGCGCTGCTCCTCGGTTTCGCGCTGCCGCCCCTCGTCGCGCTCGGGCGCGTGCCGACCCTGCGCGTGTTGCGGCGGGACATCGGTATGCCGCGGGCCACCGGGATCGCAACCTACGCCGCAGGGTACGGGGCGATCGCCGCTTTGATCCTGTGGAAAGCCGAGGGCCTCCGGCTTGGCGCGATGGTGCTTGGCGGATTCACCGGCGCAATGATCGTCGCTGCGGGTGTTACGTGGCTTCTCTTGAAAGCGACAGCGCGCTTGCAGATCCAGAGCCTTACGTGGCGTTACGGCATTGCCAACCTGCGCAGAAGAACCCTGGGCAGCGTATTGCAGGTGATCGCGCTTGCGATCGGCATGATGGCGCTCCTCGTGCTGACGCTCATCCGCCACGACCTTCTGAGCGCGTGGAAGACGAGCCTTCCGCCCGACGCGCCGAATCGTTTCATCGTGAACATCCAGCCGGGGCAGGTGGAACCCCTGGTCGCATTCTTCGCAAGGAACGGCGTCGCGAAACCCAGGTTTGCGCCGATGGTTCGCGGCCGTCTCACGCATATCAACGACCAGCCTGTATCGGCTGCGACCTACCCCGACGAACGCGCGAGGCGCCTCGTCGAGCGCGAGTTCAACCTGTCGTGGGCCGAGCGCATGCAGGCCGATAATCAGATAACGGCGGGGCGCTGGTGGAATGCCGGGCGCGTGGAAGCGCAATTTTCAGTCGAGGCCGGCATATCGCAGACGCTCGGCATGAATCTCAACGATCGGCTCACGTTCGACGTCGCCGGAACCCCCGTCACCGCGCGCGTGACGAGCCTGCGCAAGGTCGAGTGGGATACGTTCAACGTGAATTTCTTCGTGATCGCACCGCCCGGGGTGCTCGATGCGCAATCGGCCACGTTCGTGACGAGCTTCCATCTTGCGGTGGGTAACGCGCCGTTGCTCGCGAGCCTGGTGCGCGAATTCCCCAATCTCCTTTTGATCGACGTGGCTTCGATCATGGAGCAGGTTCAGCGGATCATGGATCAGGTTGCACGCGCGGTGCAGTTCATCTTTCTCTTCACGCTGCTCGCGGGCCTCACCGTTCTTTACGCCGCCATTGCGAGCACGCAGGACGAGCGCCTGTACCAGGCGACGATCATGCGCACCCTCGGAGCGAGTCGCGCGCAATTGCGGCGGGCGATCGTCGCGGAGTTTGCGGTGCTCGGCGCGCTCGCGGGATTTCTCGCAGCTGCGGGCGCAAGCGCTCTGGGCTATGTTATCGCCACGCACGTGCTCAACCTCGACTACGCTTTCAGCCCGCTGGTCTGGCTGATCGGAACGGCGGCCGGCGCACTTGGTATTTCTCTGGCCGGCTATGCCGGAACCCGCTCGGTCCTGAACGTTGCGCCGATGAAGGCGCTGCGGGCGATCGCGTAAGCGCGAGTGGCTGCGGTTATACTCGAATGATGGAATTTGTCATTGCCGTTCTCGCGCTCGCTGCAGTGATCATGATCGCGTTCGTGCTCGTCCGCGGCGCCACACAATCCCACGAAGTGCGCGAGTTCTCCGCCCGTTTCACGGAAGTGTCCGGGCGGCTCGCCGACGCGCTCGAAACCAAGCACCGCGGCATGCTGACCGATCTTCACAGCGGCCTCACCCAGCAGGGCGACCGCCTGGGCGGACACCTTACCGAGTCGAGCGATCGCCTGCGCGGAGCCGTTGCCGAGGAGCTGAAGCAGACGCGCGACACGGTGCACGCCCTCAAGCTTTCGCTGAGTGAAAGCATGAACGAGTATCGCGACGCGATGGTGATGCGTCTTACCGAAACGACGCAGACGCTCAACACCCGCATCGATGAGCGTCTCGGGGAAATCTCGGGCAAAGTAAACGAGCGTCTCGACGAAGGCTTCAAGAAGACCAACGATACGTTCGTGAGCGTGATGTCGCGCCTTGCGACGATCGACGAAGCGCAGAAGAAGATCGACAGCCTCACCGGCAGTGTCGTGAGCCTGCAGGAGCTCCTCGGCGACAAGCGTGCCCGCGGCGCCTTTGGAGAAGTACAGCTCGATTCACTCGTCCGTAACGTGATGCCGACGAGCACCTACGAGATGCAGGCGACGCTTTCGAACGGCACGCGGGCCGACTGCGTGCTGAAGCTGCCCGAGCCGAACGGCAAAATCGCAATCGATTCGAAGTTCCCGCTCGAAAATTATCATGGCATGTTCGCGCCGGATTCAAACGATCTGGAGCGCGCCGCTGCGCAAAAGCGCTTCAGGCAGGATCTTCGCCGCCACGTGGACGCGATCTGCAGCAAATACATCATCGCTGGCGAGACTTCGAACGGCGCCGTGATGTTCATCCCCGCCGAAGCGGTGTTCGCAGAAATCCACGCGCATCACGCCGAAGTCGTCGAGTACGCCATGACTCACTGCGTCTGGATCGTTTCTCCGACGACACTCATGGCCGTGCTCAATACGGCACGAGCGGTTTTGAAGGACGTCGAAACACGGCGGCACGTGCACGTCATCAAGGAGTGCATCAGCAAGCTTGCGAGCGACTTCACCCGTTTCGACGAGCGCATGCGTGATCTCGCCCGGCACATCAAGCAGGCCCACGACGATGTTGACAAGGTGCAGATCAGCAGCAACAAGATCACCCAGCGCTTTGCCCAGATCGAAGCGGTCGAGCTCGGCGAGCTCGAGCAGCCTGCGACGTTACGCATCGTCGACGTGCGCGACGAAGCGTAGACGTGCAGTGGTTCAGGCGCTGGCGCCGTGCGCGCGTTCTCGCGCAGGGCGGAATCGACGCAGAGCTCTGGAGCAGCGCAGCGGAGAGATACCCTTTCGTCACGGTACTCGATGACGCCGAGCGCAAACGCCTGCGTGAGCTCGTCATCCTCTTTCTCAGCGAGAAATCGATCCACGGCGCGGGCGGCATGCGCGTGCGCGATGAAGTCCGGGTGGCGATCGCGATCCAGGCATGTATCCTGATACTCAACCTCGGCCTCGATTACTACCGCGGTTGGGTCGAAGTCATCGTTTACCCCGATGAGTTCGTCGCGGAGTATGACTATGTGGACGAGGCGGGGGTTTCGCATCACGTCGAAGCTTCGATGACCGGCGAATCTTGGGAGCGCGGGCCGGTTGTGCTGTCGTGGGCCGACGCACAGCAGGCGGGGCTCGGCGACGGCTACAACGTCGTCATTCATGAATTCGCTCACAAGCTCGATATGCTGAACGGCGAACCGAACGGTTTTCCGCCGCTGCACGCAGACATGCAGCGCACTGCCTGGGCGGATGCTTTCGCTGCGGCCTACGCTGACTTCTGCGGGAAGGTTGATGACGGACGCCACCTCGAGATAGACGAGTATGCGGCCGAAAGTCCGGCTGAATTCTTTGCCGTAATGAGTGAATCCTTCTTCGAGTGCCCGGTGCGCGTTCGCGACATATATCCTGACGCGTATACACAACTCGCCCGGTTCTACCGCCAGGATCCTGCTGCGCGCGCAGCCGCTGCGGCCCCCGGCGCGCCGTGCACGCACGCGAGCCCTCTCGCGTGAGGCGACTCCCACCCCTCTCGTCGCGTTACGCGCTGCTCGTCGTTTTCAGCGTGCTGCTGGTGCTGCTCGTGGCAGTCAGCGTTCTGGGAAGCCTGCGAATGGAGCAGGTGAACCGCCGCGTCGAAGGCATATACGAGGCGCAGGACGTGAAAACCGTCATCGTCTCGACGATGTTCCGCATCACACGTGAGCGTTCGGCCGCAATTCAGCAGCTTCTGGTGGAAGAAAGCGCGACTGCGCGTGCGGGCGCGGCTGAGCGTTACCGGTTGCTCGGAGATGAGCTTACGAGCGCCGCGTCGCAGCTCGGATCGCTGCCGCTTACTGTCAGCGAGCGCCGTGCCCTCGAAAGTCTGCAGGTGGCGGCCGGGCGCAATCGGGAAGTGCGTGATGAGGTGGTATCGCTCGCTCTCAGGAACGAGGGCGCGCGCTCGCGCAACGTGCTAGCGTCAAGCGGGGCGCTCACGCAGGACGCGTTCCAGGAGGCGCTCTATCGGATGCTCGAGGAGACGCGCGGCTCGACGATGCAGGTTGTCGAACAGGCGCGCGAGTCGAGTCGCAGCGCGCTCGCTCTGATAGCAGTAATCGGCTCGTTCGTGCTCGCTGCCGCGGTGCTGGTCGCGGTTCTTGTCGCTCGTCAGGTGAAGCGCACGGAGTATGCGCTCCAGGCCGAAAAGGAACTCGCGCAGGTGACGCTGCATTCGATCGGGGACGGCGTGATCACCACGGATGCGGCGGGTAAGGTGGAATACCTCAACCCCGTCGCCGAGCAATACACCGGCTGGATGACAGAAGAAGCGCGCGGACGTTCGCTCGACGAGATTTACCGCGTGACGGATGAGCGCACGGGCAAGAGCTTCGACGCGATGGGGCCGCAGCCCGCGCCGCAGCCGGGCGAAGAGCCGAATGCCGTATCGGTGCGGCTCGTCGATAGAAACGGGCGGGAGTATCCGATCCGGTATTCCCACGCACCCATCCGTTCGCGTGAAGGAAGCGTGCTCGGCCACATCGTCGTGTTTCACGACATCAGCCAGATTCGCGCGATGGCGCAACAGCTTCTGTGGCAGGCAAGTCACGACGCGCTCACAGGCCTCGTCAACCGCCGTGAGTTCGAGCGCCGGCTGACCGAGCTCATCGACACCGCGGCCACGCGGGGGCGCGAACATGCGCTCATGTTCATGGACCTCGACAACTTCAAAGCTGTGAACGACACCTGCGGCCATACCGCGGGCGATGAGCTCCTGCGTCAGCTCACTTCGGTCATGCTCTCCCGCATGCGCGGCAGCGATACGCTCGCGCGCCTGGGTGGAGATGAATTCGCGGGCCTGCTCGAGACCTGCCCTTTCGACCAGGCGGTGCGCATCGCCAACGGAATGCGCGAGACGGTGCGCGAATTCCGTTTTGTCTGGGAAGCGAAAACCTTAAGCGTCGGCGTCAGCATCGGTCTCGTTCCGATTACACCGGACAGCGGCAACCTGCATCGCGTTCTCAGCCTGGCCGACGCGTGCTGTTACGAAGCGAAAAACAAAGGGCGCGACCGGGTGCAGGTCTACCGCCCGGAGGAAGGCGACCCTACCGGCAAGCACGGCGAGCTCCAGCTCATCTCGCAGATCAACCAGGCGTTCGAGCTGGGGCGTTTCCGGCTCTACCGTCAGCGCATCAAGGCGATCGGCCCCGGCGCGCCGCAGCGGGAAAATTACGAGGTCCTGGTAAGAATGATCGACCGCGGCGGGAATCTCGTTCCGCCGGAGGGGTTCATGGCTGCCGCCGAACGCTACAACCTGCTCACGTCGATCGAGCGGTGGGTGATCAGCTCACTCATCGAATACCTGCACAACCAGTGGAGCTCGGGCGTGATTCCACGCGATGCGGCCGAGCGCGGCTGGTATTCTGTGAATCTCTCGGGCACCAGCATCAACGACAGGAGCCTGCCGGATTTCCTGCGCAATCTCCTGACGCGCTATCAGCTTCCGGCCGGCCTGCTGTGCATCGAGATCACGGAGACGACGGCGATCTCGAATCTGAACACCGCGGCCGAGCTCATGCACGAGCTGAAAGGTCTGGGTTGCCGTTTCGCGCTCGACGATTTCGGCACGGGGATGTCGTCATTCGCCTATCTCAAGTACTTGCCGGTCGACGTGCTCAAGATTGCCGGAACGTTCGTCACGGACATGGCGACTGATCCCATGGACCATGCAATCGTCGACGCGATCAATCGCATCAGTCACATTCTGGGAATGCAAACGGTGGCGGAGTCGGTCGAGGACGCGCGTGCGCTCGCGCAAATCACAGCGCTCGGCGTCGATTACGCACAAGGCTTTTTCATCGCGCCGCCGGAGGCGATGGTGCATGCGCCGACCGGGAAGCCCGTCGAGCTCGTGCAGCCATGACCATGAGCGAAGCGCTGGTGCTGGGTGCCGACGTCGGCGGTACGAATACCAAGATTGCACTGGCTCGCGTGGTGGGCCGCAAACCCGTCATCGTCGAGCGGCAGGTGTACAAAAGCCAGGAGCACCCGGCGCTGGAAAGCGTGATCGATGCGTTTGTCCGGCGTCCGGAAGTGGCGGCGCATGCAAGCGCCATCGCAGGTGCGTGCTTCGCCGTCGCGGGACCGGTGGAACATGGCCGCGCGCGCCTTACCAACCTGCCGTGGCAACCGGACCAGACGGAGATTGCGAGCCGCTTCGGCTTTCCGCTGGTTCGTATCATCAATGACTTCGCGGCGGCCGGGCGCGGCATCGAGCACCTTGCACCGGAAGACCTCCTGACGCTGCAGCCGGGCATTTCAGAACCGCATCGGTCGCGCGTGATCGTCGGGGCCGGCACGGGCCTCGGCGTAGCGCTGCTCGACTGGGACGAAAAGGGTTTCGAAGTGCACTCTTCCGAAGCCGGTCACACCGATTTTGCACCCGTCGATGCGCTGCAGGCGGACCTCCTCGCGTACTTGCGACACGAGTGGCCACGGGTGTCGCACGAGCGGGTCATTTGCGGGGCGGGCCTTGGCCGCATCCTCGAATTCATCGAGCATAGTGGCGCCGCGAAGTGTTCTGCGGAGCTCAGGCAGGCGATGGAGCAGGGCGACCCAGCGGGTGCAATTACCGAGTTCGCGCTCGCCCGCCGTGACGAGGCTGCGGTAATGTCGCTCGAAATTTTCGTGCGCGCGTACGGCTCTTTTGCTGGGAACATGGCCCTCGTCACACTCGCACACGGCGGGGTGTACATCGCGGGCGGCATTGCGCCCAAAATCAAATCGAAGCTCATCGATGGGACATTCATGGATGCGGTTGCAGACAAAGGACGATTCCGCAGCGTTCTCGAAACGATGCCCGTGCATGTCGTCATGAACGACCATGTGGGCCTGCTGGGTGCGCTGGCGGAAGCGGCACACCCCGGCCGAATGCGCTAGCGTGGGAGGTTACAGACGGCAGGGAACGGCGGCAGAGGTTGCAGAATGACGTAGGGTGTCTCGAGCTAGGGCTCCAGGGCTCGCAGCTCGGACTCAGTGTTGATATTGCTGAAGGCATCCGGCTGATCGTCGAAGGGCACCTCGACCACGTGCAGCGCCGAATACCACGCGTCGATCTTGCGTCCCCCGCTTTCCAGAAACGCAGTGAGGCCTGGCAACACGTTTTTGCGGCAGATGCAGAACACCGGGTGCAGCTGGTCGCCTGTGCGTGCGACTGCAAGCTCAGCATTTTCCCGTTCCATCGCGTCACGCAGTCTCGGCACGAGATCGTGAGGCAGGAATGGCGAATCGCAGGGCACCGTCGCTACGAGCTCGTGAGACGCTTCGTTCAGACCGCGGTGCAGTCCGGCGAGAGGACCGGCGAAACCCCCGATCGCATCAGGGATGACGCGATGGCCGAAGCTCTCGTAGGTGTCCAGGTTCTGGTTGGCGTTGATCAGGAGTTCGTCGACCTGAAGCGCAAAACGCTCGATCGCCCACTGCACCATCGGCTTGCCGCGCAGAGGCTGCAAACCCTTGTCGACGCCGCCCATTCGTCGGCCGAGACCGCCTGCGAGCACCACGCCGCTGACCTCGGCCATTTCAGGCGAGCATCGTCGGGCTGACTGTTTTGATGAACCGCTCTTTGCCCGTGAAGAGGAGGTAACGCGCATTCACGGCGCGCCCGATCATCGTGATTCCGACTTGCGACGCAATCTTGTACCCCATGTGCGTGAGGCCGGAGCGCGACACCAGAAACGGAATCTGCATCTGCGCGGCCATGATGACCATCTCGGACGTGAGCCGGCCGGTCGTATAAAAGATCTTGTCGGATCCGTCGATACCTTCGAGCCACATCTTTCCGGCGATCGCGTCGACGGCATTGTGCCGCCCCACGTCCTCGACGAAGTGCAGGATGTCCGCGCCGTCCGCCAGCGCACACCCATGTACCGCACCTGCGCTTTTGTAGATGGTGTCGTGGCGCCTCACCGTATCGAGGAGCCCATAGAGCGTTTCCTCGGTGAGCCTGACATCGCTTCGAAGCCGGATTGTCTCGATCTCGTCCATGAGCCCGCCGAAGACCGTGCCCTGGCCACACCCCGTGGTGACAGTGCGCTTCTCCATTTTTTCGGCGAGACCGGCAATCGGCCTGCGGGTAGTAACCGCTACGGCGTCGCTTTCCCAGTCAACCTGCACCTCGGCAATTTGGTCGAGCGATTGCACGAGCCGCTGGTTGCGTAGATACCCGATTGCCAGCGCTTCCGGCGCCTGGCCGAGCGTCATGAGCGTCACGATCTCACGCTTGTCCACATACAACGTGAGCGGATGTTCGCCCGCAATCGGCGTCGGCAGTGCCTCGCCGCGCTCGTTGAGCGCCTCGACTTCGAACGTGAGCGGACGCGTAGCGCTCGAAAGCTTCGGCTTCTGCTTCATCCGCCGATGTAAGACATTTCCACTTTCTTGATCTCGATGGTCCTGGACGTGCGAATCTCGGAGTAGCGGTCGCTCCGCCCAGTCCAGATCTCACGCACGCGCGCCTGCAGGTCTGCGTCGGTCGCGCCGCTGCGAAGGAGTGTGCGCAGGTCATGGCCGCTGGTGGCGAAGAGGCAGGTGTACAACTTGCCGTCGGTTGAAATGCGCGCTCTTGTGCAGTCACGGCAGAAAGCCTGCGTGACCGACGCGATGACGCCGATCTCGCCGGAGCCGTCGCGATAACGCCAGCGCTCGGCAACTTCTCCCGTGTAATTTGGGTCCGCGGGCTCGAGCGGCATCTCGGCACTGATCGTGTCCACGATTTCGCGCGCGGTCACGACGTCGTCCATGCGCCAGCCGTTGCTTGCCCCGACGTCCATGTACTCGATGAATCGAAGAATGTGGCCGCGGCTCCGGAAATAACGCGCCATCGGCAGAATACCGGCTTCGTTCACACCCCGTTTCACGACCATGTTCACCTTGATCGGACCAAGGCCAGCCCTGGCAGCCGCATCGATGCCTTCCAGCACCTTGGCGACGGGGAAATCGACGTCGTTCATCGCCATGAAGGTCGCGTCGTCCAGCGCATCGAGGCTCACGGTTACGCGCTTCAAGCCAGCGGCCTTCAGTGCGCCCGCTTTCTTCGCAAGGTTCGAAGCGTTCGTCGTCAGTGTCAGATCGAGTCCGTCGATGTTCGAGAGCATCCCGATCAACTGCTCGAGATTTCGTCGCACCAGAGGCTCGCCTCCGGTCAGTCGAATCTTTTCGACTCCAAGGCCGTGAAACACGCGCGCGACGCGCGTGATTTCTTCGAAGGTGAGTAGCGCCTGCCGCTCCAGGAACGCGTAGTCCTTGCCGAACACTTCCTTCGGCATACAGTAGACGCAGCGGAAATTACACCGGTCCGTGACCGAGATCCTCAGGTCGCGCAACGGGCGCCCGAGCGCATCGCGCAACGGATCGCCAGCAGCCGTCTGGCGGTTTTCAGGCAGATCGGCGTTCGCGGCAGGGGCGAGGACGCCCGGAGGGGGATGGGGATGATTCATCAAGCGCTGTTCGCCAGCGGGTTTTCATACAAGGTTGCGTGGATTATGGCAGCCGCGCATCGGCTGATGCAAGGGAATGACCACTTTCAAATCAGGTATTTGGCTCGCATTTCATTGAAGTCCTACGCGGGCCGGGGCACAATGGGGGCGTGGACGAGACCCTCACGCAAAGCCGATCATTTGCAATCGCAGTCATCATGCAGCGCACGGTTCTTACGAACCGCTGGGCGACGGAGCAATGGGAGGCCACCGGTGTCGTGCGCGACAACGCCGCTGCCGGCACGCCCCCGCAGGTCATCGTCGAGCGTGACGACCTCACTCAGATGCTCTTCCCGGGTTTTCACCTCAATCTCAAGCGCGATGAAGCGGAAGGCTATTACCTCAACCTGACTTCGCCCGAGCCCAAGGTATTCATCCTGTGGCGGCCCGAAGAGGGTGTAGCGCGCCCGGAAAGACTCACGGTGAGCTACGGCGAAGGCACACGCTGGGCGGACAGTGGAGAGCAGGTGGACGGCGTTGCGATTCCTTCCGAGCTGCTCCCGTGGATGGCGGATTTTATCGAAGCGCATTATCGGCCCGAGGCGCCGAAGAAAAAGCGTTACGCGAGCAGCAAAGACCGCGGCCGTATGGGTCCTGCCGGATGAGCGCGCAACGTAACGACAGGCCCGAGGATTTTCTGCGCCGCTGGTCGCGCGTCAAGACCGAAGCGCGCGACATACCACCCGCACCGGTACCGGTCGACGATGCTAAAGAAATCCTCGCGGACACCCCGGCGCCGGAACTGCCGCCGGTCGAAGAGCTGACCATCAATTCGGACTTCAGCGGCTTCTTTCATCCGAAAGTCGACGAAGACGTGCGCCGTACTGCATTGCGCAAGCTATTCAGCGATCCGCATTTCAATGTCATGGACGGGTTGGATACATATATTGACGACTATTCGAAGTCGGAGCCGATTCCCGCAGCGATGCTTGCCACGATGCAACAAGCCAAGCGCATCCTCGACTGGGCCGCGGAGACTGACGAGGAGGCCGAGGTGCGCCGCGCGACACCCCCGGCGCTCCCGCTCGAGCCGGAGGATGACGCCGACGCTCAACTCGCGTTGGATGCGCCGGATAGCGAAGCATCGGTTGATGTCGCGGCGGCATCCGTGGAGATCGAGCACGAAGCTCTCCCCGCGGCAAAAACGTAGCTTTCTTTCAGTGCCCTCTCATTAGCGTCGCCTGCCCGCTGCGCTCTGCGTTGTGCGCAATTCACATGAAGTCACTCCTCCAAATATGACCGGACGTTCCAAAACCCTGCTCTGTAATTGCAACCGCACGATGCCTGTCGATGCGAAAGCGCTGGCGGGCGCCCTCGGCCTCGAGGGGGTTCCCAACGTCGCGAGTGAGCTCTGCCGTCGGCACGTCTCCACTTTCGAAGCGGCAGTCAAAGCGGGGGACGACCTGCTGGTCGCGTGCACGCAGGAAGCCGCGACCTTTACCGACCTTCACAAAACGCTGCTGGGGACGAGTGAAATCAAATTCGTCAACATTCGCGAGAACGCCGGGTGGTCGGAGCAGTCGCGTGACGCAGCGCCCAAGATGGCGGCGCTCCTCGCGATGGCGGACGTCGCCGCACCCGAGGCGGTGCCGCTGGTTCCTTACGAATCATCGGGTCAGGTTCTTGTAATCGGGCCTGCGGCCGCCGCCCTCGATTGGGCAGAGCGACTGTCTGCGCAGCTCGAGGTGACTGTGCTCATCACGGGCGACACGCGCGCGAGCGAGCTGCCGCTGGATCGGCGTTACCCCGTCTATTCTGGCGCGGATGTGAAATTGGGCGGGCACCTCGGCGCTTTTGACGTGAGCTGGAGTCAGGCGAATCCTATCGATCTCGATGCGTGTACGCGATGCGGCGCGTGCGTCAAGGCGTGCCCGGAACAGGCGATCGATTACACCTTTCAGGTCGATCTCGAGCGTTGCGGATCGCATCGCAAGTGCGTCCAGGCGTGTGGGTCAGTCGGTGCGATCGACTTCGACCGGCGCGACACGGCGCGCGAAGACCGCTTCGATCTTGTGCTCGATCTTTCCCGCGAGCCCCTTTTTCGCATGAGCCAGCCGCCGCAAGGCTACTTTGCGCCGGGCGCCGATCCGCTCGAGCAGTCGCTCGCGGTCGCACAGCTTCGCGACCTCGTCGGGGAGTTCGAAAAGCCGCGCTTCTTCGCCTATAACGAGCGCATCTGCGCGCACAGCCGCTCCGGGATCGTCGGCTGCACCCAGTGCATCGATGTGTGCTCGACCGCTGCGATCACCAGCGACCTTGCGAACAACCGCGTTCAGGTCGATCCGCACCTTTGCATGGGCTGCGGCGGCTGCGCGAGTGTGTGTCCTTCGGGCGCCATGACTTATGCGTATCCCCGCGTCGCCGATATTGGTAGCCGTCTGCGGGCGGGGCTTGGTGCTTACCGTGCGGCCGGCGGCATGAGCGCGAGCCTCCTGTTCCACAACACGACGGACGGCGCCGCGCTCATCGGCCGCCTCGCCCGCCGTGGCCGGGGGCTGCCCGCGCACGTCATACCCGTCGAGGTGCTGCATATCGCATCACTCGGCCCCGACGTGCTCCTCGGTGCACTCGCGATGGGCGCGGCCCAGGTCCTCATTCTGAGCGCAGGATCTGAAGCGCCTGAATATGAG
>JBKJPI010000632.1:0-3864 GCA_046595235.1 Burkholderiales bacterium
CCAGCAACGGAGTGGCGTCTCTTACGCGCATGCCGATGAGCTGCCAACTCGATACCACCTCCTCGAATTCCCTTTCATCCTTCGTAAATGGAGCACAGGCAACGAGCTGCATCAACAGTAAAACTGAGACGCTCGCAAACTTCAAAGCGTGGATCATGACGCCCAACGAGAAATAGAAATCACGGCTCGAAGGCTGAACCTATCTACCCTCATAAACAACTCTCTCCATGTAGATATATACATATGCGTTGGGATATCCAAATGCATATGAGTTCTAGGGTCGACCGTCGTCAATGACGCGGGTCTGTAATTGCAGCTCCCGGGCAGTGTTCCAGTCGATTTCCCAGAGGCGTTGGCGTGGTCGCCAGATACCGCCGGCATTCTTGATCCGCTCGCGAAGCGCCGTTTCGGAATACCCGATGCGGACCCCAACCATGTCTTGGGGATCGCGGCGCGGTACGCGGGCGTGCGGTTTCCATGGCAGCGTTTCGACGATCAGCTCAACGGTCTTATGCCGCACGCCGCGCTCAGAGTCGTAGCGATACCGGACGCAAACAAGCCGGTCACCGTACGTCGCCAGCAGTTTTTTTGTGCCATTTTGTCCCGGCGCGAGTGTCAGACGCGTTTCCATGCGCACCTCCCCTTGCTGCAACGCGTACCGTCGCAAGGTTGTTGACGTCTGAGCTGCGCTCCATTGCCGCCACCGTACCGTGCCGCATCCTGTCGCCAGCGATTGATGTCCGCTACGACCCTCTGCGCGGGTTCTGCGGATCCAACCTGACACGCGTGCTACTGCCCGGCCTTGTAGTTCGTCTCGCGGAAGAGCTTTACCAGGCGGTCGCGCTCAGCGATGAGCCCGGTACGCGCTTCGGCCGGCGGGGTGCTCAGTGGGTCAGCACCCTGGGCGAGCAGTTTTTCCTTCATGTCGGGCGCAGCGATGATGCGGCTGATCTCTGCGTGTATCTTGCTCAGGATCTCGGGCGACGTGCCGGCGGGTGCGAGGATGCCTTGCCACGAGCCCGTCAGGAAGCCCGGCATCCCGGATTCCGCAACTGTCGGCACGTCCGGAAGGTTCGGGTTGCGTTGCGCGCTGCTGACCGCCAGCAGTTTCAACCTGCCGCTTTTCACCTGGGGGTACGTGGCGACCATGCCGTTGAACAAGACATCGGCCTGTCCCTGCACTACATCCATCACGCTCTGCGCGCCGCCCCGTCCGGTGATGTAAGTCCACTTGATGCCGGCGCGGTTGGCAAAATCGACACCGGCAAGTTGCGGCGCGCCGGCGATCGCGGCGGCGTAGTTGAGCTCACCCGGACGCCGCTTGCCAAGGGCAATGAGTTCCTTCACGTTGCGCACGGGCAAGCTCGGATGCGTGCATAAAAGATGCGGAGAGTACGAAAGCTCCATCGCCGGTACAAGATCACGCGCGTAATCGAAAGTCTGTTTCGGTTGCACCAGATTTGCGATCAATGGCGAGCGCAGGTCAGTCAGAAGGAGGGTGTAGCCGTCGGGCGCCGCGCGTGCCACCAGCTCCGAGCCGATGAGAACCGCTGCGCCAGTGCGGCTGTCGATGATGATCTGCTGACCCCAGCGCTCGGTAAGCTTGACTGCGAGGAGACGAGCCAGGATGTCGGAGGTGCCGCCGGGCGGAAACGGGACGATCACGCGAACCGGCTTGCTCGGATAAGCATGAGCGGGGCTCGATGCAGCGCTCTGGGCGAGCACGGTCGCGGACGTTGTAAGCAGCACCGCGCCAAGTAGCGTGGATGTAAGTCGTTTCATGAATCCTCCTCATAGGTCGGTTATCAACGCTTTAATTTTTTGCTTGCGGTTGCCTGATGATCGTTCGCAAAACGCGTGCTTGGGCGTCTCTCCTGTATTACGAGCGCTTAGTGTAACCTCGGCGCGTTCCGTCGCGCGCTAACGCAATGTCCCCGTCCCTACTCATTTCGAACAAGGTTATTGCTGAATTCGGGCCGCGCCGCGATCGCATCGTCGGTGGCGCGGAGCGCCCGCTCGAGCTGATGTCGTTCACGCAGGGTATGAAGTGCACGCCCGCGCAGACCGATACGGCGGGGAACGGCCGAACCGTCAAAAACGAAACGGGTAAAAGTTAGGAGAGCTTTCATGAAGATCGACGATGGCTCCTGGAGCCTGAGCGCAAAGGAGGCTGGCCGGGCGCAGCAGCGCCCGGAAGCATTCGGCACACGCGGCATGGTGTGCTCCGCACATCCCGTTGCAGCCTTTATCGGCCTGGGTATTCTCCAGCGCGGCGGCAATGCGTTCGATGCCGCGATTGCCGTCGCCGCAGCCGAAGGTGTCGTGCTGCCAATGAAATGCGGCGTCGGGGGCGATGCGTTCGCAGTGCTCCACGACGCCCGTAAACGCGAGACGGTGGCCTTCAACGGCAGCGGCGTGGCCGCCGCCGGGGCGACGGCGGATTACTTCCGCAGCCGTGGCCACAAGTCGATGCCCCTGAATGGTGTGCATGCAGTCAGTGTCCCAGGCGCAGTCAGTGTTTACGAAGAACTCTGGCGCCGTTATGGCACGCTCGACTGGCCGGAGCTGTGGGAGCCCGCGATCCGCCTCGCGGACGAAGGCGTTGCAATCACGAACTACATCAGCGCGAGAATCGCCGATATGGCGGAGACTCTTTCAGCCTTCGAGCACTCTGCAGCGATGTATCTGCCGAATGGGCGGGCTCCCGTTGCGGGCGAGCGCTGGTCCGCTCCCAATCTGGCAAAGACGCTGCAGCTGATTGCAAAAGGCGGTGCCGACGTGTTTTACCGCGGCGAGGTCGCTGAGAAGCTGCTGGCGTTCCTGAAGCAGGAAGGGCAGACGTTCTGCGCCGACGATTTCGCGCAGCAGCAGGCGGTGATGTATGCCCCGATCTCGACGGATTACCGCGGCTGCACCGTGTATGAAACTGCGCCGCCGTCGCAGGGCTTTCTGGTGCTCGAGCAGCTCAACATCCTCGAAGGGTTCGATCTTTCGAAGCTCGCTCCGATGAGCGCGGAACGCATGCATCTCCTGCTTGAAGCAAAGAAGCTCGCATTTGCCGACCGCAATCGGTATGCGGGCGATCCGGCGTTCGTGACCTGGCCGCTGAAGACGCTGATTTCAAAGGCGCACGCCGCCGTCCGGCGTGCCGAGATCGATTCGCAGCACGCGCGCTGGCCCGATGGTGCGCTCGTCACGGAACACAGCGGCGATACGAGCTACTTCGCAGTCGCCGATGGAAGCGGTAACGCGATCTCCTTCATCCACAGCCTTTCGAATCCATTCGGGTCGTGCGTAGTCGCAGGTGAGACCGGGATCACACTCAACAACAGGGCCGGCCGTGGCTTCAGCATCGATCCGGAACACCCGAACTGCATTGCACCGGGGCGGCGCACGATGCACACGCTCAACGCATACATGATTCACCGCAACGGCGAGCCGTGGCTCGTGGGCGGCACACCCGGCGGCGATCAGCAGGCGCAGTGGAATCCGCAGGTGATCAGCAACGTTATCGATCACGGCATGACGCTGCAGGACGCAGCGGACGCGCCGCGTTTTCACAGCTTTCCGGGAACGGATCCCGCAAATCTCGGCAAGCCCCAGATCGTGAAATGTGAGGATCGCGTGCCGCAGGCAACACGCGAAGCACTGACGAAGTTGGGCCACAAGGTCGAGACGCTCGGTGCCTGGGGCGGCGGGGGCGCGGTGCAACTCATACAGCTCGATCGCGAGCGCGGCGTACTGCGCGGCGCGAGCGACCCGCGGCCGGGCGGTCTCGCTTTGGGGTTCTAGTTCGCGGCGATGGTGGCCGGCGTGCACCGTTCGCGGGAATGACGGGCGCGCTCTTGCTCAGTCGACTTTTAC
>JBKJPI010000638.1:0-4185 GCA_046595235.1 Burkholderiales bacterium
GCAAGGGTGTGTCGTCGACAGGGACGGTGTGCTCATCCTTCGACTCCACTCCGTCTCGCTCAGGACGAACGGTGGAGGCGCCGAATGGCTCAGGACTAACGGAAGTTGCGGACCTATCGATCTCCGCTCGCCCTGAGCGCAGGCCCGCAGCGCCGGAGTCTAAGGGTGAACGGCACCGCTCGACTTCCGTGTCTGCATCGGTTCCCGGCTCGACCAAGCCGCAGACGACACACCCTTGCTCTTGCGCGCGGCAATGACGCTCTGAATCGCCCGCACGATGCCGACATAGCCCGTGCAGCGGCACAGGTTGCCGGCAAGCTCCTTGCGGATGCGCGTCTCATCCGCTTCGGGCAGGCGCAGCACGATGTCTCTTGCAGTGACGAGCATGCCCGGCGTGCAGTAGCCGCACTGCAGGGCGTGCTCTGCCGAAAACGCTTCGCGGAGATCAGCCATCACCGCGTCATCGTCGTAGCCTTCTATGGTGCGCACGTGAACGCCACCGCAGGCGACGGCGTAAGTGATGCACGAGCGCGCGGGTGCGCCGTCGATCTCGACCGTGCAGGCACCGCACACGCCGTGCTCGCAGCCGAGGTGTGTCCCCGTCAGCGACAGATGCTCACGCAGAAAGTCCGCAAGCTGCAGGCGCGGCTCGACCTCGGCGCTCACCGATTTTCCGTTGACCATGAGCTGGACGGGCTTCTTCACGGCGCTGTGAGACGCGAAGCGGCGCGCTTCAATGCCGCATGGTGCACCTGCCGCTCATAGGGATCGCCGGCGAGGCCTGCCTCGTCGATTGCCGCATAAGCCCGCTCCGAATCGAAGCGCTCGACGACGAAGTGAGCATCGGCGATCACGTGAGGCGTGCCGTGCGTCGCGCCGATGAGGGCTCTGCACACGCCGCGATCCGGATCGACCAGCACAGCGCCGATGGCTTCGGCGAACTCGCCGGGTTTTCGGCAGAACTTGTAGTGCCCCCAGCGCGCCCGCGCGGACAGTCGAGGAATGCGCAGCGCCACGAGCACTTCACTCTCCGTGAGTGCAGTGGAGAAAGGTCCGGTCATGAAGCGCTCCACGTCCACTTCGCGTCGACCTTCGGGGCCTTCAATCACGGCGACGGCAGAAAGAAGCACGAGCACACTCACCCAATCCGCCGCAGGGTCGGCGTGACAGAGGCTGCCGCCGATCGTGCCGCGGTTTCTCACCGCGCGGTATGCGATGTCTGCGGCGACGGTTCGCATGAGGCCGCGTGTGCCGTCGGGCACTTTGCCGTCCTCGATCGCCGCGTGCGTAACGCAGCTTCCAAATACGACATTGCCGTCGGATTCGCTGACGTCGTGCAGCTCGGATATACCGCGTACGTCGACCAGGAGCGCGGGTTGCGCGAGACGCAGGTTCAGCATCGGCCCCAGCGACTGGCCGCCTGCCATGACCTTTGCCGCGCCGTCACGCCTTTCGAGAAGACCGACTGCGGTGGCGAGGTCGGTGGGGGCCTCGTAATCGAACGCAACCGGTTTCATTGCGCCGCCTCGCTGCGCGATGTTCCCTCATCCCCACCCTTCTCCCGAGGCGAGAGGGGCACTTTGACTTTGGCAGCTGCGATCGCAGCAAGCACTCTGCGCGGCGTCACCGGCGTCTCGGTCAACTCGACGCCGAGATCCGCGAGCGCGTCGTTCACCGCATTTACTATCGCCGCGGGCGGGGCGATCGCGCCGCCTTCGCCGATGCCTTTCTGACCGAACTCGGTATAAGGCGACGGCGTTTCCATGTGCAGAATGCGCACCGGCGGCACTTCGGTCGCACCGGGCAGCATGTAGTCCGCAAGAGTCGACGCAAGCGGCTGCCCTTCGCTGTCATAAGGCATTTCCTCATAGAGCGCAGTGCCGATGCCTTGTGCGGCGCCGCCGTAAATCTGACCATTGACGACCATCGGATTGATGAGCGTTCCACCGTCCTCGGCAATCACGTAGTCGAGTATCTCGACGTGCCCGATCTCGGTGTCGACCGCGACCGCGACTGCGTGGCAGGCGTAGCTGAAAGTGCCGGTGTCGACTTTGGCCTTGTAACCGGCGAGGGTCTCCAGCCCGTTCGTGTGGACGTCGGGCGGCAATAGCTGAGGCTGTCGGTACCAGATGTGCGCGACTTCGGCGAGTGTCATGCGCTTGTCGCTGCGCTCGAGGCCGACTTCACCGTCGCGCAACTCGAGCTCCGCGGGGGCGGCGCCGAGAAGGTGCCCTGCGATGTGCTTCACGCGCTCGCCGATCTCCCTGCACGCACTCGCGACGGCGCCGCCCGACATCACCATGCAGCGCGATCCCCACGTGCCCGTGGAGTACGGCGTCAACGCGGTGTCGCCGTGGACGAGACGGACGTTGTCCGGATCGATGCCAATCGTCTCGTGCGCCACCTGTGTGAGCGTGGTCTCGAGGCTTTGTCCATGTGAATGAGCACCGATGCGGAGCTCCAGCATGCCGTCGGGTGAGAGGCGCGCAAAGCACTGCTCGTAGCCGGGCACCATCGGGATGCCCCAGCCGTGGTACACCGAAGTGCCGTGCGCGGCCTGCTCGCAGTACACCGACACGCCGATGCCGATGCGGCGCCCGTCGGGCTCGCCGTGCTTCTGCCTCGCGCGCCATGCCGGCAGATCGAGCGCATCTACTGCGCGTCGCACCGCCTCCGGATAGTCGCCGGAGTCGAAATGTTTTTTCGTGATGTTGTCGTACGGCATCTCGTGCGGCTGCACGAGGTTTGCGAGCCGCACTTCGTAAGGCTCTTTACCGGCTTCGCGTGCAAGCGCATCGAGTGCGACCTCGAGCGCGAAGCAGACGCCGGTGCGCGCCACACCGCGGTAGGGCAGTATCCCCGGCTTGTTCGTCGCCACCGACCACGTGCGGCAGCGGTAGCGCTCCATCTTGTAAGGGCCGGGGAGGATCGAGCCCACTTGTGCCGCTTCGAGGCACGCCGAGAATGGGTAGAGCGAATACGCGCCTGAATCGACCGTCGCATCGCAATCGATTGCGAGCAGCCGCCCGTCGCGGTCTCCATACAGCACGATCTCGTAATCGTGCTCGCGGCAGTTTGCATTCGCCGTGAGCTGTTCCCGGCGATCTTCGATCCAGCGCACCGGGCGCTTCAGATGCCGCGCAAGCCATGCAAGACAGATCTCCTCGTTGAGCAGGATTCCCTTGTAGCCGAAGCCGCCGCCGACGTCGGGCGCGATGACTCTGATCGATGCCTGATCGAGCCCCAGACATTCCGAAAGGCCGGAGCGATTGATGTGAGGCATCTGCGCCGAGCTGTACATCTCGAGCTGAGCGAGGCGCTCGTTCCACTCGCACACCACGCCGCGCCCTTCGAGTGGCGACATCGCCTGCCTCGCCGTCCGGATATGTCTGCGTATCGTGATCGCTGCGGACTGACGAACTTCGGCGAGCTCGTCGTCCACCAGCGTTTCGAGGAAGATGTTGTCGCCCCACTCGTCGTGCACGAGCGCCGGCGGTTTCAGCCGCGCCTGAACCATGTCGACCACGGCGGGCAGCTCGTCATAGTCGACCACCACTTGCGCTGCGATGTCCTCGGCCTCGCCGCGAGTGTCGCCCACGCACATGGCGACGGTTTCACCGACGTGCCTGACCTTGGTTTGTGCGAGCGGCCACAGATCGGAAGGCTTGAAGCCTTTCAGGCCCGAGATTGCGCGGATGGGTTTGACGCCCACGAGGTCCTGCATCACCCAGACGCGATCCTCGAGTCCAGCAGGCTTCTCGATGCCGGCGATGCGCGCGTGAGCCACGGGTGAGCGCACGAAAGCGACTTCGAGCATTCCGGGACGGCGCAGGTCGCCGACGAACTGACCGCGCCCGGTGAGGTAGCGCGCGTCCTCCTTCCTGCGCAGCGATGCGCCGACGCCTTTGCCGGAGTTGCTATGCATGGAGGCTAAGTCGAATGGCCAGTCAGACGAACGCCGGGACGCCCAGCGTTTCACGTCCGATGATGAGGCGCTGCATCGTCGCAGTGCCGTCGATCGCAGTGAACATCATGCAATCGCGCCAGCACCGTTCCACCCCGGCTTCGACAGACAGGCCCCACGCGCCCATGCTTTCCATTGCCACCTGGCATGCGCTGATCGACGCCTCGACCGCATAGACCTTCGCCATCGACACGTCTCGCGGCGCCCGCCGGCCGCTGTCG
>JBKJPI010000317.1:0-4842 GCA_046595235.1 Burkholderiales bacterium
GGCTTCGGAGTAAACGGCAACCGAAGCGATGCCCATCTCATCCAGGGCGCGGAGCACGCGGTCGGCTACGGCGCCGCGGTTCGCTACGAGAACCTTGTTGAACATCAATAACTCGTCGGCCAGGTACGCATGAGATGCTGGCCTACGCCTCGCGTCATTCGAAGCCTGTAGACATCGAGCATCCTGATGAGGTAGTCACGGGTCTGTTCGGGCCTGATGACCGCCTGCGCTGCGTAGACGCCGGCCAGCCCCCACACATCGGAGCCCTGACGGATATCGGCAAACGCTTCCTCGAAGCCCGGATCGCCGGCGCTCACGCCGTGCACGATCTTCGTCGCGAACTCGGGACTCATGAAGCTCACTTCCGCCGTTGGCCACGCTGCGATGTCGTCGGAGTGGCGCCCGCCGCCCATGCAGACATACGCGCGGCCGTAGCTCTTCCTTATGATGACCGTTATACGCGGCACGGTGACGAGCGTCATCGCATTCATGAAGTTCATGATCTTGCCGGGCGCGCCCGCGCGTTCCGCATCGGTACCCACCTGAAACCCCGGCGTATCGACGAGGATCACGAGCGGCACATTGAACGAATCGCAGAGCACGAGAAAGTCCACGATCTTGCGACACGCATCGGCGTCCAGCGCGCCGCCTCGATGCAGCGGATTGTTTGCAATGATGCCGACGCTTTTGCCGCCCATGCGCGCCAATGCCGTCACGGCGCTGCGGCCGAATCGGGGCTTCATCTCGAACATCGTGTCCTTGTCCACGATCGACCTGATCAGGCGCCGCATGTCGTACACCTGCGTGCGGCTCTCCGGCAGTATCGAAAATATTTTGTCCATGTCCGCGCCCGAGCCCGCCGGGACCGGCGCCTCGGGCGGCGCTTCGTTGTGATGGCTCGGCAGGTACGAAAGGAACTTTCGAAGGGCGTCGTAGACTTCTTCTTCGGTATCGACGACCTGGTCGACAAGGCCGGTCGTCTCAGCGTGCAGGCGCCAACCGCCGAGCTCCTCGGCGGTGACTTTCTCGCCAAGCGCCATCGACACGAGCCGCGGGCTCGACACCGCCACGACGGCGCCTTTCTGCATCACGCTGAAGTCAGAGAGACACACGAGCCACGTCGATGAGCCGAAGGAGGGGCCCAAAGCGGCCGCAGCCAGCGGTGTTTCGCGGGTACGCCTGAACTGCGTTGGATCATTGCCCAGAAGCTGGCCCATGCCACGGGAGCCCATTGCATCCGGTAAACGCGCACCCGTGGACTCGCCGACGACCACCAGCGGCATCCCGCGCTCGGTCGCAGTGCGCTTCATGTGCCCGATTTTCTTGCTGTTCGTCGCACTCGTGGACGCACCTTTGACGGTGAAGTCGTTCACCACCAGCGCCACGTCACGCCCATCGATCCTTCCGTAACCGGCCAGCTTTCCGTCGGTCGGCGTCTCCTCGGCCTGCTCCGCGTAGACCCCTGAGGTGCCGAACAGACCCGACTCGATGAAGGACTCTTTGTCGAGGAGGTAGGCGATGCGCTCGCGTGCGTTCCACATGCCTGCCGCTTTGCGCTTCGCATACTTGTCAGGTCCGCCGCCAGCGAGCGCTTTCGCGCGACGCGCTTCATATTCATTCAACAATGCTTCGAATGCCATCACCACCTCACGTTCGATTCAGACTTCATTCACGTTCCAGCGCGCCGAGCGCCTCGATCAGCGCCGGCACGAACTTGCGGTAATCGCCGACGACGCCGAAGCGTGCTTCCCTGAAAATTGCAGCGTTCGGATCTGTGTTGATGGCAACGATCGTCTTCGCGTTGCCGCAGCCCGCCATATGATGCCCGGCTCCGGAGATACCCACAGCGATATATAGATCGGGCGTCACGGTTTTGCCTGTGAGGCCGATCTGCCACGAATGAGGGCACCAGCCGAGGTCGCAGGGGACGCGGCTCGCACCCACCGCGCCGCCGAGAACCTGTGCCAGGCCCTCAAGCACGCGAAAGCCTTCGGGGCCTTCGAGACCTCGCCCACCAGCAACGATGATGTGCGCGTCGTCCAGGCTATTGCCGCCAGCGCTCTCGCGTTCGCGACCTGTAACGCGCGTGCGCCTGGTCACTTCAGTGTTCGCTACGCGAACGATCTCGCCGAGCCGCCCGGGATCACCGCGCGGAAGTCCAACGCCTGCTTTGATCGTTGCGACCGCGGGTGCGGTCTGAATCGAGATTGTTTCACGAACGTTGCCGCCGTAGCACGCGCGCGTAAAGAGGAACCCGCCGTCTTCGAAGGCCACCGCCACGCATCCGGTCGCAACTGCGCTTCGCAGCCTGAACGCGAGTCGCGGCGCGAGATCCGCGCCTGCCGGCGTGTGGCCCGCGAAAACCGCCAGCGGCTCGAAATCGCGCACTGCGCGCTCCGCAGCGGTAAGCCAGAGCTCACCTTCGTACTCGTCCGCGTCCCCATGCTCAAATACCACGACGCGATCTGCGCCATGGGTGATCAGATCTTCGGCCGCGTTCGAATCGGCGGCAACCAGCAGCGCGGTGAGCTGGCCGGCCGGTGCGATATCGCGCGCGAGACCGAGCAACTCGCGCGTGAGCGGCGTCGTGCGCCCGTCTCGCGTCTCCGCAATAATCAATACCGAAGCGCCTGGAGATGGCAACGTGGGTGCGCCAGCGGCCTTAAACGAGCCGTTCTTCACGCAGGCGCCGCGCGAGCGCGACACCCTGAGCAGCCGCGTCGGCGCCCGTTACCAGCTCGCAGCGGACTGTTTTGGTCGGCACGTAAAGTCTGACGCGGGTGCGACGCGCCGCCATACGCGCAACGTCTGCCGCGGCAAGGCCCAGATCGGCGGCTGCCCTGACGCTCAGCGGCTTTCGCGCTGCACGCATGGTTTCGCGCAAGGTCGGCGTTCGGGGGGTGCCCAGCTCGTTCGAGATCGTCACGACAGCCGGGAGCGGCGCCTCGATGGTTTCGAAGCCGTCGGACAACACCCGCTCGACGGTGAGCGTCGCACCGCTCACATCGACGCGTCGTGCGAACGTGACGACCGGCAGGCCCATCAACTCGGCGATGCCGCAACCCACGATCCCCGCGTCCCAGTCAGCGGCCTGACGGCCGGTGAGTATCAGATCCACGACGCCAAGACTGCGTATTGCGTGCACAAGCGCGAGCGCCGCGGTTTCGCTTGCGCAGTCCTCCAGCGCGGGGTCGCATACGAGCAGCGCCTCATCGGCGCCCATTGCGAGCGCGTGCTTGAGCACGTTGCGCGAAGCATCGGGGCCGACACTGATCGCCGTGATCTTCACGTCGCCAAGGCGCTCGCGGACGCGAAGCGCGGCTTCGAGCGCCTGCTCGTCAAAAGGACTCATCACCAGCCTCAGTCCTTCCGGCGGCACCACCTTCTTCGCCGCCTCGTCCACCTTCAGCATGAACGCGGCGTCGGGGTCGGGCACCTGCTTGACGCAAACGACGATGTGCATCAGACGACGGTGACGTCCGTCGGCACGATGCCGTCGAAATGCTTACGCTGATAGTTCCAGGGGATCTGCGGCTGCACGCGGCCGGTTTCGTCGGTCGCCCGCGCGCGAATACGAAACTGCCCCGTTTGCGCGGCGTCCCACAAATACGACCAGCGCACCCACAGCCAGCGCTCACGCGGCTCTTCGAGATGCGCGTCATGCCACGTCGCACCGTCGTCGACGCTCACTTCGACGCGCGCGATCGTGCCCATGCCGCTCCATGCGAGCCCGCGAATCTTGTGCTCGCCGCGCGCGACAGGCGAATCTTCGTCGAGTGGGTCCACGACGATGCAGCGCACCCCCATCGAGGTGATCATTTCCTTTTTCGGGTCGTCGTGCGACTTCCCGTAGACGAAGTAGTGATGCTGGTAATAGCACTGCGGCAGGTGATCCAGCACTTCGATGTGTTCGAGCCACTTCACCCACCAGTTACCGGACCAGCCGGGCACGACCGCACGCACCGGCGCGCCGTGAAGATGCAGCAGATACTCGCCATTCATCGACCACGCGAGCAGCGTATCCGGATGCATCGCCTTCGAAAGCGGCAGGCCTTTCTCGTAATTGATGATGCCGGGATCGACGAGCTCGAAGTCCGAGCGCCCGACCGATCGGTATTGCACCGCAAGATCGGGCTGCCCACGATCGAATCCTTTTATGCGGACACTGACGGCATTCGACCTGACGCCGACTTTCTGCAGAACTTCCGCGAGCGAAACGCCTGTGAATTCACCCGCGCTCATCGCACAGGTGGTCGTCGATTCGCTTCCGATCTCTTCGGTAGACGGCACGGCATTCTTCTCGCGCATCGCAGCGCGCTGATTCATGTCCTGCTGGTTAATTCGTGAAGGTTTCCTGCTGCCTTTTTCGAGAAAATCGAAATAACCTGCGTCGTTGCCAGCGCATTCGGTCACTGCGCGAACGGTGCGGCCGGGCAGCTTCTGCAGGTCTTTCAGCGAAAGCTCGATCGGACGATCCACCTCGCCGCCGATCGTCAGGATCCAGTCATCCGGATGTATCGGGTCCGGCACTTCGAGCTGATTCACGACGTAATACGCGTCGGTCGGCGTGATCAGCCCTTCGAGCTCGGTGATCGGTGCGCGGCCGTTGATGACGCGCCCCTGTGAATCCTTACCCGCGATGAGGCCCGGCCGCTTGCGGTCCGGCCAACCCATCACCCAGTCGCCTTCGATTTCCGGTCGTGCCATATCTCACTCTCCCCGCCGCAAAGTGCACCCCTACTTTGCGTCGATTAAGTTTGAACTGAATCGCTGGCAAAGCCAGCCGATTCAGCTTGCAACTGCCACGAAACACCAAGCGCGCTGCTCACCACGCGGTTCTTC
>JBKJPI010000326.1:0-11119 GCA_046595235.1 Burkholderiales bacterium
ATGGTCCAGCTCGACAAGTAGGTGATATGCGGGCGGTGCGACGTATACCCGTCCGCCGCGAATCGGCAGCTTGTCGCCGGCTTCCCGCACCGGCAGCACGCAGCGCGGTTGCAGGACTTCGACTAGAAGGTTGTTATTTGCCGCGGGCACATGAATGACGATCACGATCGCAGGCGCGAAACCCTGCCGCAGCGCGGCGAGCAAGGTGCCCACCGCTTCGATACCACCCGCCGAGGCGCCGATCACGATGGCGTCGAACCCCGGCCGGGGCACGCGTGAAAGCGGAGCGCCATGATTCTCGGCCGCGCTCAGCATTTTTGATAAACGCGTTGCGTTCGCGCAATCTCCACGAACGCCGATTCGTGCGATGTGAGCCGCAGGCTCTCCCGCGCGCCGAGCCCGAGATAGCCGCGCCGCACCAGCGCCTCACGGAAAAGGCCCACCGCGCGGTCAAGCAACGGCCGGTCGAAGTAGATCAGCACGTTACGACACGAAACGAAATGCACTTCCGAGAAAACCGTGTCCGTCGCAAGGCTGTGATCCGCAAATAGCACCTGGCGCTTGAGCCCGCGATCGAAAACCACGCTCTTCGAATTCGCGTGATAGTAGTCCGACAGCGATCCGGTACCGCCGGCTTCAAGATAGTTCGTGCTGAATTGTGCGATGCGCTTTAGCTCATACACACCTGCCTCGGCCGCCTTGAGCGCGTCTGGATTAATGTCGCTTGCGTAGATCAGCGTGCGCTCGAGCATCCCCTCCTCCGCGAGCATGATCGCGAACGACCATACCTCCTCGCCCGTGCTGCAGCCGGCGATCCAGATCTTCACCGAAGGATAGGTTTTGAGAACCGGTATCACCTGCAGGCGCAGCGCCTTGAAATAACCCGGGTCACGAAACATCTCACTCACCTGCACGGTGAGATACTTCAGCATCTGCGCAAACACTTCGGGCTCGCGCACGACCCGTTCCTGGAGTTGCGTGACCGTCTTGCAGTCGAAGCGGCTCATCGCGAGCGTCACGCGTCGCCGCACCGACGCGATGGCGTAGTGGCGAAAGTCGTGCTGATAAGTCGTGTAGATGGCTTCCAGCAGGCGAGCCAGCTCGCGATCGAAATCGGCGTGCGCCTCTGCGGCGATCACTTGGGCAGCCATACCCTGCAGAGCGAAAGCAGACGGTCGACGTCGATCGGCTTCGACACGTAATCGTTGGCGCCCGCATCGAGGCACGCCTGCCGATCCTCGGGCATGGCTTTCGCGGTGATCGCAATGATCGGGAGCCTGGCTGTTGCCGGGAGCTTTCGAATCTCTCGCGTCGCAACGAGACCATCCATGACGGGCATCATGATGTCCATGAGAACGAGGTCGACGCGCTTCCCGTCTGCGAGACGGTCGAGCGCTTCCTGCCCGTTTCGCGCGATCTGCAGCTTGACACCGAGCGGCTCCAGGACGCTGGTGAGGGCATAGATGTTACGAACGTCGTCCTCCACGAGGAGGATGACGCGACCGTCGAACGCGGCGTCCCGCTGGCGCGCATTGCGCAGGAGCTTCTGCTGATCCGGCGGCAGCGTCGATTCGACGCGATGCAGAAACAGCGTGACTTCGTCGAGCAGCCGCTCGGGCGAGCGGGCGCCCTTGATGATGATCGAGCGCGAATAGCGCCGCAGGCGCTGCTCGTCTTCCAGGCTCAGCGAACGCCCGGTGTAAACGATGACTGGCGGTGACGAGTACTTCCCGACTTTGGATATGCGCTCCAGAAGCTCGAATCCGGTACCGTCCGGAAGTGCCAGGTCCATGACCATGCAGTCGAACCGGCCGCCACCGAGCTGCTCCAGTGCATCCTTGATCGAGCCGACGAGCGCGATCTCGAGGCCGTCGGCGCGCAAGAGAAGCGCAATGCTTTCGCGGAGCGTCGCGTCGTCCTCCACAATCAGCACCTTGCGCGTGCCGGACGCCGAGAGCTCCGTAAGGGTTCCGATCGCGGAGATGAGGTGGTCGCGCGCTGCCGGCTTCATCGTATAGCCGATCGCACCGAGCTCGAGCGCCGGCTGGGTGTGATCCTCTCCCGAAAGCATGTGGACAGGAATGTGCCGCGTGATGGGATCGCGCTTCAGACGCTCGAGCACGCTCAGGCCGGAACCGTCGGGCAGACCAATGTCGAGCAGGATTCCGCACGGTTTCAGTTCGCGCGCCAGCGCGCACGCTTCGACGCCTGAAGCCGTATGCACGAAATCCAGTTCGAGCTCGTGCGCGAGGCCAGAGAGGATCTGCGCAAAGCGCGAATCGTCCTCGACGACGAGGATCAGGCGCTCGCGCGTACGCGTCTGGCGATCGTCGTCGATGTGAGGGGCGAGCGCGCCCTGGGGCGGGGCTGCGAGCTGGGCCGCCGGCGCCCGTCTCTCGGGCTCACCGACAGCTTCCTTCGGCTGCGACGTCACTGTAGCGGCCTGAATAGCGGCAGCGTCGAGGTGCGACGGTATCGTAAGGCTGAAGACGCTGCCCTTGCCGACGGTGCTCTGGACGCTGATGGTGCCGCCGAGCACGCGCGCGAGCTCGCGCGAGATCGAAAGCCCGAGACCGGTGCCGCCGTATTTTCGGCTCGTCGTGCCATCGGCCTGGTGAAATGCCTCGAAAATCACCGTGTGCTGTTCTTCGGCTACACCAATGCCGGTGTCTTCGACGACGAAGGTGACCTGCCCATCGGGAGCCGGGGATACGCACAGCTCGACCGATCCGTTCTCGGTGAATTTGAACGCGTTCGAAAGAAGGTTGCGCAGAATCTGGTGAAGGCGCCGCACATCAGTCGTGAGGACCGCGGGTGCATGCGGACTGGTTACGATGCGGAATGCGAGGTGCTTTTGCGCCGCGGCGACTTCGAATCCGCTTTGCATCGGCTCCAGAACGTCTGCGAGCGGCACGGTCTCCGCCTGCAGCTCGACGTGCCCCGCTTCGATCTTCGAAAGATCGAGGATGTCGTTAATGAGCGAGAGGAGATCGTTGTTTGAAGTCTGGATCACCCGCGCGTAGCCCACCTGCTCGTCCGTGAGATTGCCCGCGGCGTTGTCAGCGAGCACCTTCGATAAGATAAGCGAGCTGTTGAGCGGTGTGCGCAGCTCGTGCGACATGTTCGCCAGGAACTCGGACTTGTAGCGGCTCGCGCGTTCGAGCCCGGCCGCAGTTGCCGTAAGCGCTGTCTGTGCGCGCAGGAGGTCCTGCTTCTGCCGCTCGAGATCGTTCGTCCTTGCCTCGAGCTGCAGATTGGATTCTTCGAGCTCGGCCTGCTGGCTTTCAAGCCGCGTCTGGGATTCACGCAACGCGTTGCTCTGCTCCGCCAGCTCCTCGTTCGAGACACGCAGCTCTTCCTGCTGTGCCTGCAGCTCGCCAGCCTGGCGCTGCGTCTCATCCAGCAGCTCAGCCATACGCTGGCGGTAGACCGCTGCCCGCAGCGATATGCCCATGTCGCCGGCGACGCTATTCATGAGGTCGAGCACTTCCGCACTTTCGACGAGCTCACGCGTAAAGCCGACTTCGATCACGCCGTAAGGCGCACCGTCGGCCGTGACCGGCGCAACGAGCACTGACTGCGGCAGGCCTTCGCCGACGCCGGAGGCAACTTTGAGATAGTTAGGCGGCAGTTCCTTGAGGAACATGGCCTTGTTGCTCCGCGCCACCTGCCCGACCAAAGAGTCGCCGATCTTGAACACGCGCGCGAGATCCGCTGCGGGTGCAAGCGCGAAGGACGCGATCCGAAGCAAGGTCCCGCTTTCGATGCGATAGAGCACGCCCACCTGTGCATCCAGATAGGCGGCAAGAGCGCTCAGGAGTCGGTCACCCGTTTCTTCCGGACGCAGATCGCCGAGCGCGCTTTTGGCGATCTGCGCCTGACCTTCCGCGAGCCACGCCAGACGTTCCGTTTTCGCGCGTGTGATCAACGTTTGCCTGACCATGACGGCCATCAGCCACACCGCAAAAAGGCCGAACGCGCGATTCATGTTTGCAAGCCCCGGGTCGATGCCCGCAGGCGAGCCGAAGTGTCCCGCAATCGACAGAATGCTCGCAGCAAATGCCACGATCAGCGGCATCATGGGTTTGCGCTGGAGCACGCACAGCGCAATCGGCGCGACGTAGAAGATCCAGTCGGCTACGCCCGCCGGCGTCTCGAGATCGATGACAAAGATCGCAACGAGCAGCCCTGTTATCGCAAGGTATAGACCGAAAACGTTGTCGTAGATCTTTCTCACGAGGGCGACTCACCCATTACGCGATGCAGCGTATGGTGCCTGTTCCTCGTGTACGGCCGCACGTGCGTCGACCATCGCCCCGCGTCCACCGCCTTCGCGAATGCAAAGCTCGTCAGCACCTCCGGATTCTCGAGCTCGAGAATGCAGCTATACCGCGGCAGCCCTTCCGGCTCAACCGTCTTCGTCTCTCCGCCCATCGTCACGCGCAGCGTGTCGATCTTGAGCCGCGTTGCCGAGATCACGCCCGGCACCTTCGACAGATGCGGAATGTGCTCCTCGTCATACACTTCGTTGAATAGCGCTTCCTTGTCCGCGTCGACGTCCATGGACGCGGTGAAAATCCAGTTGCCGGTGATGGGCATGATGCTTCCTTGGGTGAAGTGTGAGTTTTCGCTGGCCGGCGCTTGAGGTCGGTCAGGGCTTCCACAGCGGGACAGCGCGTGACTTCCGGATTGCAGCGTCGCGAGTGGCGAGTGGCATCGCATGCGCCCGCGCTGTAGCAACGATCAGACGATCGGCCGGGTCACCGTGAAAGGATGGCGGAAGAGCTTCTGCAGTGAGAACGACGTCGACGTCGAGAGGCAGCAGCGAGACTACGAGTGGATCTGCCGCATGCGTCAGCCAGTCCGCGAAGGAGACCGGAAGCTCGAGTCGCCTGCGCGCGTGCAGCATCTGCGCCTCCCAGAGGCTGATCGCAGCCAGATGCACCTCTCGCCTTTCGGCTGCGCGATCCAGTGCTTCGCGCTCGTTCTGTCTCAGTGGAGAGGTCGCTGTGAGCCACCAGATCCACATGTGCGTGTCGAGCAGGACATTCAACGCAACGCCTCGAACTCGTCATCGCGTACGACGGATTCGCCGGGCTCCGCGAGGAGGTTGCCTCCCAACACACGAAGCTGCTCCCAGGGCTTACGATTATTCGCGGCTATCACTACTGCCAGCGGACGCTGGATCCGCGCCACGGCCGAGCCGCGGCGAGTCAGTGTCACAGCCTCTCCGGTTTTTTCGACCTGGCGGATTATTTCCAGACAGCGGTGCTTGAACTCGGTAACGGAAATGTCCATGTCGCAGTGTAAATGGCCATTTCAGATGCCGCAACGCTGATTAGCGGCAAATTTCGGGTCTATACTGTCGCCGCACTGCGTGCAGCCGCGAGCTCCCCCTCCGCCCTCAGTGCCCGCAGCGACTTTCGCCATGCATCCAGCGTGAGCTCGACATCAGCCTGCGTGTGCGCCGCGGAGACGATGCCCCCGCGCGTGCCTTTGAGGTCGACGCCATTGTTGAGCATCGCGAGCCGCAGCTTCCCGAGCATCGATTCGTTTTTGCCCTTCAGCGCGTCGATCGTGATCGTGCCGGCGTCGAAGGCAGTCGGCCGGATCGCGTCGCCGCGCGGATTGGAGTGAATGTGAAAGAACGAGTGCTCGCCATAGATCGCCCACGGCACACCTTCCGCCTCGAGCACGTCGTTCATCCCCTGACGCAAGCGCGCCGCCGTGGCCGATGCCTTCTTGCACACGTCGGAATCGCGCACGATCTTCAGCGTAGCAATACCCGCCGCGGCGCTCACCGGGTGGGCGTTGTGCGTGCCGTGATGGTTGATGAACTCGCGCTTCGCCGCTGCGGACGCTTCGAAATCAAGCCAGCTCAGGATGTCCTTCCGCCCGCCCACTGCACCGCCGGGCATACCGCCGGCAACGATCTTCGCCAGCGTCGTGAGATCAGGTATGACGCCATAGAACTCCTGCGCGCCGCCGGGGGCCAGTCGAAAGCCGGTAACCACTTCGTCGAAAATGAGAAGCACGTTGTGCCTTCGCGTCATCTCGCGCAGCCCCCCAAGTACTTCGGGCGCGGTCGGGATCATGCCGGAGCTGCTTCCGATCGGCTCGATCATCACCGCCGCAACGTTCTTTCGCGAGGCGAGCAACTGCTCGATATCGGCAACTGCGTTCGGTCGCATCAGCGCCGTGTGATTGCCGACTTCGCGCAGCACGCCTGCACCCGGCGAACCGTCGAGATGATCGTGCACGCCGAATGACACCTGGTCGTGCCACCCATGAAAGTGCGTCTGGAAGCGCACGATCTGCGTCTTGCCCGTGTATGCGCGTGCGAGGCGCATCGCCAGCTGTGTGGCTTCGGTCCCGGAAGACGTGAAGCGCACGTGCTCTACCGACGGCACCATCTCCTTGATGAGACGCGCCCACTCGATCTCGAGCTCGTGCGACGCGGCAAGGTGCATGCCTTTGCCGAGCTGCGCGCGCGTCGCCTCCAGGACCTGCGGATGCTGGTGCCCGAGTATCAGCGAGCCGTGGCCGCCGTAGTAATCCACGTACTGGTTGCCGTCGACGTCCCACTTGCGCGACCCCAGCGCCCGATCGCCATAGATGCCGTAAGGGGTCATCCGCCGCGAATCGTGAACGATGCCGCCGGGCAGCACGTCCTGGGCGCCGCTATAGAGCTCAGCCGCACGACGCGTGCGTGCGCGGTACGTTTCAAGGATGCTCGATGCTGCGGCGGAATCGTCGGGCATGGGTGGCCTCCGTTCAGGCGTTTGATTATGTCAGTACGCGCGGCCCTACCGGCGCCCTCACGCCGCGGCGGACGACCTCACGCCCGATTCGACACCGATTGCGTGCACCAGGCGCTCGATGTCTTCCTCGTTATTGAAAAACGACATCGAAACCCGCAGCGCATCGTCTTTGACATTGGTCACAACGCGGTGCTTCCCGCGCAGCGCAGTCATCAGGCCCTCGGCGTCGGGCACGACTACGCTCACGATCTGTGCGCGCTCGTCCCAATTCTCGGGCGTCGTCGTCCTGAAGCCGCGGCTCTTGAGAAGTGCGATGCAGTGCGTCGTAAGCTCGCGAACGCGGTTCTCGATGTGCACGAGGCCGATCGACTGCAGGAGCTCCGCCCCGCGCCTGAGCACGCGCAAGCCAAGGAAGTTGGGGTTGCCGCCTTCGAAGCGGTGCGCGATGCGCATGTAATCGAACTGGCTGTTCGCGTGCGCTTTCGCCTGTGACGAGCCCGCGGCCGCCGGCGGCTTTACGAACGGCGTCTTCAGCTGGTTCACGAGCGCTTCGCGGCACCAAACGAGACCCGAGCCCGTGAGACCAAAGAGATTTTTGTGACCGCCGATCGCGATGATGTCGGCGCCCAGCTCGGATAGCGGAGTGGCGAGGATGCCCGCGCCCTGAACGCCGTCGACCACGAGCAGCGCGCCGCGCTCGCGGCACGCTTTGCCAAGCGCGGGTAGATTGACCCGATAACCATTACCGTAAGTCACATACGCAGTGGCCACCACGCGCGTGCGTGCATCCATCTTTTCGAGGAACGCTTCGAGCGGCAACTGCCGGTCGCGACTCTTCGCATAACGGATCTCGACGCCCTTCGCTTCCCAGTGCTTCCACACCCAGATGTTGGCGACGTGTTCCATGTCGCTCAGCACGATGTTGTCGCCGGCCTGGAGATCCACGCCGTTCGCGGCGATGTACAGTCCCTCGGTGGTGTTCTTGGTAAACGCGATCTCGCCAGGCTTCGCTCCGAGCAGAGCGGCCATGGCGCTGCGCGTCGCGGCGACGTTCTCGGCCGACCACGCGTCCGCGCCCGCATTCTCGTAAACGTCGCGCGTGTAGCTCTGCATGGCCTCTTCCTGGCAACGGGGGGGAATGGTCTTGCGCGCGGTATCGAGATAAGTCCAATGATGCAAAGTAGGAAACTCGTCCCGCAAGGTCTTCCAGTCCGGTGTCATGACGTGCTCGCTTTTTGCTTTGGATCGCGCTACGGTAGCACAGAGATCGAAGAGCGCTGCGGCGTCCGCTTCCACGCACGATCGAGTGCACGATCCCGGTTCATGAACGCAGGTGGCCGCACCGTTACCGCGCAGTAACAAAGGACATGATGAGCTTTACGCATCTCGAGATCGTTCCGGGCGGTGAGCGGATCAAGCCGGACACTGCCGTCAATGCACCGAGCGGCGCGCTTCTGTACGCGCGCTACGACCTCGAGCGCATCCGGAAGGAAGTCACACCGCAAGACATCGGACGCGGACCCGCGTCGCTGTGGCGATACGCGCCGCTATTGCCGCTTCGCGATCCTGCGAACATCGTTACGCTCGGCGAAGGCTGGACGCCGCTGCTGCGTGCTGACCGGCTCGGGCAATCGCTTGGCTGCGACAGCCTGTGGATCAAGGACGAAGGCCGTAACCCGAGCGGCACCTTCAAGGATCGCGGCGCATCGGTTGCGCTGAGCCGTTACCGCGAGCTCGGAGTGAAGAGTGTCGCCCTGAACAGCTCCGGCAACGCTGGCGGATCATGGGCCCTCTACGCTGCGCGCGCAGGCATCGAATGCGTAAACGTATTGCCGACGGATGCGCAGGATTCGAGCCGCAGGCACAGCGAGCTCAGCGGGGCGCGCACCTATTACGTCGACAACTGGCACGACTCGGGAAAAATTGTCGCCGACGGCTGCGCGACACACGGCTGGTTCAACGTGTGCACGCTGAAAGAGCCTTACCGCACCGAAGGCAAGAAGACGATGGGACTGGAGATCGCGGAGCAACTGGGCTGGCAGCTCCCCGACGTGATCGTCTATCCGATGGGCGGCGGCCTTGGCGCAATCGCGATCTGGAAGGCATTCGAGGAACTGCTCGCGCTGGGCTGGGTAAACGGGCCCCTGCCCCGGCTTCTCGTAACGCAGTTCACCGGCTGCGCTCCGCTCGTCAAAGCGTTCGACGAGGGCAAAGACACTGTCGAGCCGTGGGGAAAGCTGGATGTGCCGTCAGGCGGGCTCAAGTCGATCAACCCGCCGGCAGGCGCCTCGGTGCTTGCGATCCTTCGCAAACATGGCGGCGGAGCGATCGCCGTCGACACTGCCGACGCAATACGCGAAGTGGGCGCGCTCGCGGAGCGCGAAGGCATCTTTGCCTGTCCTGAAAGTGCGACGACGATCAGCGGCGTGCGCAAGGCGCTTGCGCGAGGAATCGTAAAACGCGCCGACCGCATCGTCGTGGTGTGCACAGGATCGGGCCTCAAATCGATCCCGACACTGCCGGTGCGCGCAGAGCAGCGCATCGAAACTGCGGCGGACATGGTGTAAGCGCACCCAACGAAAGATCACGTCTGCCTTGTCGCTTCACTTCTGCGGAGATCGCGTTCCATGAAAGTAACACCTGCTATTCGCACTGGGCTGCTCGTCACGGCGTTCGCCACCGCATCATCTTTGTCCGCATCAGGCGTCTTCGCGCAGGACGCTGCAGGCACATACCCGAACCGGCCGATCCGGCTCATCGTGCCCTTCGGTCCCGGCGGCGGCTCCGATTACGTCGGGCGTCTGGTCGGTCAGAAGCTCACCGAGCAGATGGGGCAAACGGTGGTCGTAGACAATCGCCCGGGTGCGGCTTCGCTGGTCGGCACCGAGATCGTGGCCCGCGCCGCGCCCGACGGTTATACGCTCTGCCTCTGCGACGTGGGCTTCACCATCAACCCCGCTTTCTATAGGAAGACCGCGTACGACCCGCTCAAGGATTTCGACCCCATCACCGTCGTCGCCGAGACGCCGTATCTGCTCATCGTCAATGCGAGCCTGCCTTACGCCGGCAGCATCAAGGATTTCATTGCGGCCGCAAAGGCGCAACCGGGCACGATCAATCTGGGTTCAGCAGGAAGCGGCAGCGGAACGCATTTCGCCGGCGAGCTCTTCAAGCAGCGCGCGGGCCTCACCCTCACGCACGTCCCTTACAAGAGCGCGGGCCTCTCCACGACCGACGTCGTATCCGGTCAGATCCAGGCGACCATGAGCAGCGCGCCTGCCTCGATGCCACTCGTGAAAACGGGGCGCATCAAGATCCTCGCAGCGGCCAGTGCGAAGCGCAGTGCGCTCATGCCCGACATTCCCACATTCGCAGAAAGCGGCGTGCCCGGCGTGGTCGTAACGAACTGGTACAGCATCATGTCCCGGGGCGGCACGCCGCAGCCCGTCATCAAAAAGCTCCATGACGAGCTCACGCGCGCAATTCAATCACCCGATATGCGCACGCGCCTTGCCTCCGCCGCGCTCGAGCCCGCACCCAATACACCCGAGCAGTTCCGCGTAATGATCGCCGCCGAGCTGCAGCGCTGGGCACGCGTGATGAAGGAAGCGAAGATTCAGCAGGAGTGAGATAGCGAGGGCCTCGTTTCCCCCTCACTTGAAACGCTTCCCCTCACCCTAACCCTCTACCCGGGCACGGGGCGAGGGGACCTTACAACCCCCGGCTCCGGCCACGCGTAGAGAGGGGACCTAACAACCTCCCGCTCTCCGGCTACCGATGGTGAGGAGACAGTACAACCTGCCCTCGCCCCGGCGGCGGGGAGAGGGTTAGGGTGAGGGGAAGCAATGAAAAAGTACTCATCTACCAGCCGCGGCCGCGCGCGCGCGCTCCGTAAATCATCAACAGATGCAGAGCTGCTCATGTGGCGGCTCGTCCGCAATCGCATGTTGCAGCAGTTCAAGTTCAGAAGGCAGCACCCGATCGGCGACTACATTGCGGATTTTGTCTGCCTGGAGAAGAAGCTCATCATCGAGCTCGACGGCGGCCAGCACATCGAGCAAGCGGAATACGACGCAGCACGAACGTCGATGCTCGAAGCGGCGGGATATCGAGTCGTGCGTTTCTGGGACAACGATGTATTGACCAAAAGCGAAAGCGTGTTAAAGGTGATTTACAAAGAGTTGGGGTGCGGAGAGTGAGCGTGTAGGTAGCGCCATGCGTTTTTCCCCCTCCCCCCCCTTCCCCTTCCCCTCACCCTAACCCTCTCCCCGGGCACGGGGCGAGGGGAGTTTGGTTTCCAGCTTCGTAAACCTGCCCTCCCCCCGACAACGGGGAGAGGGTTAGGGCTGATGTTTCCC
>JBKJPI010000329.1:0-5212 GCA_046595235.1 Burkholderiales bacterium
CGACGAGCTTTGCAGCGTCGGGTCGGCAAATTTCAGCAACCGCTCGATGGGATTCGACACCGAGTGCAACCTCGTCATCGAAGCGCGCGGTAATGAGCGCATCCGCCGACTCATCGCGAGCCTCCGGGATCGCCTGCTGGGTGAGCATCTCGGCCGGGAGCCCGCGGAGGTCACTGCTGAAATCGAGCGTCACAGCGGCAGGCTCGTGCCGGCCATAGCAGCGCTGAAACGGCCGGGCCGCACGCTCGAGCCGATCAACCCGGAAGTCTCATCTGAAATCGACGCGCTCGTACCGGCGAGTGCCATGATCGATCCAGAGAGACCGATCGCACCCGAGGCGTTGATGCAGGATTTTGTTCCGCCCCCCGCCCGCAAGCCCATCGTGAGCCGCGTCTGGCGAATCGCCACCGCCTTGATCGTGCTGGCAACACTGGCTGCGGTCTGGCGCTGGACGCCGCTTCGCGATTGGGTAAATCTGGACGCGCTGGTGAACATGGCGCGGACACTGCATGATTCGCCGTTTGCGCCGCTGGCGGTTCTCGCGGCGTATGTGGTTGCAGGTCTCCTCGTGATCCCGGTCATGGCGCTCATCATCGCGACCGGAATCGTGTTCGGCCCGCTTCTTGGCGGCGTTTACGCGCTTGGGGGTGCGCTCCTCAGCGCTGCGGTTACCTTCTGGATCGGCCGGCGGCTCGGGCGGCATACGGTGCGCCGTCTGGCGGGGCCCCCTCTGAACCGCATCACGCGGAGGCTCGCGAAGAAAGGTACTCTGGCGATCGCCGTGATTCGCCTGCTGCCCATCGCGCCATTCTCCGTCGTCAACGCCGTAGCCGGCGCATCACACATCGGATGGCGGGAATTCATGCTCGGCACCCTGATTGGCATGGCGCCGGGCATCGCCGCAACCGTCGTCTTCGTGGATCGCGTAGCAAAGGCCGTAACCGATCCCGGGCTCGACACTTTCCTCATGCTCCTCGCCTTCGTCGCGCTGATTCTCGCAGCCGCGACGTTCGTACACCGGCGACTCGTGAAAAGCGATGCGCGAGCGTCGGCGAGCAGCGAGCCTCGACCATGAGCACGACCCACAGGATCAAGGTCGCTTCGTACAACACGCACGGTGGAATCGGGCGTGACGGCCACTTCGTGCCCAAGCGCATCGCGGACGTACTGAAGGAACTGAACGCGGACATCATCGCGCTCCAGGAGGTGGAGAACCGCGCGACCGGTTTCGACATGCTCGACTATCTGAAGGGTGAGACGGGATTCGAGGCCATCGCCGGCCCGACGCTTCTTCGCAGAGGTGCGGACTACGGCAACGGGCTGCTCACGCGCTTCAAGGTTCTGACGGTGAAAAGGATCGACCTCTGTGTGCCGCGATGCGAGCCGCGCGGGGCCATCGACGTCGAGCTCGATTGCAGGGGCACACCGATGCGCGTGCTCGCCACCCACCTTGGACTGCGGCCTTCCGAGCGCCGCATTCAGATCCAGCGCCTGCTCGGCGTGCTGGAGAACGATCGTCCCCTGCCGACGCTGCTGATGGGCGATATCAACGAATGGTTTCTCTGGGGCCGGCCGCTTCGCTGGATGCACAGGCATTTCCACCGCACGGCATCGCCGCGCACGTTTCCTGCCGGATTCCCGTTATTCGCGCTCGATCGCGTGTGGGTGAAACCGAAAGGGCTGCTTCAGAGTATCGAAGTGCACCGCACGCCGCTCGCGCGCAAGGCATCGGACCATCTACCGCTGAAAGCAGAGCTGGACCTTCACTGTGGTGAAAGCATCGTCCCGCCGGTCGAAGAGGCAACCGAAGGCGCGGACCGTTACAGGAAGAACGACGGCCAGCAGAGCAGCGAGCCCCTCCACGAAGAGCGAAGGCAGCCCACGCAAAATGCGATAGAGAGTGAGAACGACTGACGCACGGGCGCGGCAGTCAGTCCTTCAGCTTTACCGCCTGCCCCCAACCGCCTTCGAAGAACAGCGTCTCGGGCGGTTTACGCGAACGCGGTGCGAGCTCCTTCGCCCGGGTTTCCTCGTCGAGAACGTCGGCGGGCGCCTGGTAGCCGACCGCAATCATCGCCATCGGCGTGTACTCGTCCGGAATACTGAAAGCCGTGCGTGCCTTCGCGGCATCGAAGCCGCCCATCTGATGAACCGCGAGCCCCAGCGCCGTGCCCTGTAACGCGAGCGACAAGCTCGCCGCACCGGTGTCGTGTGGACCATAGCGGTTGGGTTTGCCGTTGTGCGCGAACACGCTGCCGGCGCACGAGAGCATGAGGAGCGGGACATTCTTCACCCACTTCCGGTTGTTCTCGGCGAGGCAGTCGAATGCGCACTGCCACCCCTGGGGGTCGCGGCGGCGCTCCCAGACCAGATAGCGTGCCGGCTGATCGCCATTGCATGAAGGCGCCCAGCGCGCAGCTTCCAGGAGCGACGCGAGCTGTGCGCGCGTGACCTGACGCTGGGCATCGTAGGCACGAGGGCTCCAGCGTCTCGCAATCAGGTCGTCGATCGGCGCGATCGTTTCCGCTCTGCGTTCTTCCATGATGATGTTGGGTTCCGGTAAGTCTCGGCGACTATAGAACTACGACGGCCCGGCAGCCTTCGCGGCCGCGACCTCGGCGTCCTCCGCCTCTTCGAGCACGGCATTCTGCTGCAAGGCATCCGCGTCGAAGAGCTCCTTCAACTGCCCGGACGCCTGACGGGCAGTCTGGATGAGCTGCGCCTCGTCATGATGGAGGCCGTACTGCGCTTCGAGCTGCGCCTCGTCGTGCTTACGGAAGAGATCCACGGCATGCGTCGCTCTCGGCGCACTGAAGCCAAGTCTTAGAAGCGTCTCGCGAGCGGCATCGAGGCTTGCCGGAAAGGTATCGCGATGAATCGTCTGCACGCCCAGATCGCGCAGCCTGAAGTAATGCACACGATTGCGCGCTCGCGCCACGATTTCCAGATCGGGAAAGTGCTTGCGCACGACCCTCGCGGTCTTGACCGATGCTTCCACGTCGTCGATCGCCAGCACGAAAAGCTTCGCATCCCTGGCCTTTGCGGCATTCAAAAGCTCGAGCCGCGAGGCGTCGCCGTAGTAGATGCGGTTGCCGAAGCGGCGGACGAAGTCGACCTGCGCCTGATTCACCTCGAGCGCGGTGAACGGGATGCCGCACATCCGCAGGATGCGCGAGACGATCTGACCGAACCGCCCATAACCCGCGATGATCACAGTCGCGGGCGGCGCTTCGATGCGGTCGTAATCGGCCGTGATGCTTCGCGCCGTGATCAGCGCGAGCAGACGCTCATGCAGCGTCATGACGGGCACCGCGAGGACCATCGAGATGGTCACGACCATGACGAGAAGCTCTCGCGTCTCCGGCGCGAGTATCCCTACCGCGGCAGCGCCGCCGAAGAGCACGAACGCAAACTCGCCGCCCTGCCCCAGCGCGACTGCGAGCCGCTGCCCTTCATTGCCGGGTATCTTTGCCGCTGAGGTGATCGCGAAAACCACGGCAACCTTGATCAGACTGAACGCGACTCCGAGCCCCAGCAGCATTAGCGGCGACTCCCTCACCAGCGTAAGGTTGGCGCTCATACCGACCGTCATGAAGAAAAGGCCGAGGAGAAGACCTTTGAACGGTTCGATGTCCGCCTCGAGCTCATGTCTGAACTCCGAGTCGGCCAGGAGGAGCCCGGCGAGGAATGCACCCAGAGAGATCGAAACGCCAAGCTTCTCCATGATGACCGCGGCGCCGACAACCAGGAGCAAAGCCCCGGCAGTAAAGACCTCCGCGCTGCCATGTCGGGCGATGAACTTGAGCACCGGGCGCACGACGAGCCTTCCTGCGACCACGAAAACGACGATGGCAGCAATGGCTTTGGCGGCTTCTGTCCAGCTCACTGCATCTTTCATCGAGGCGTAAGCAAGCAGCGGCAGCAACGCGAGCAGCGGAATTACGATGATGTCCTGGAAGAGCAGGACCGCGAACGCCTCGCGACCATGGTTGGAACCGAGCTGAGCGCGCTCGGCAAGCGATGAGAGCACGAGCGCAGTCGAAGACATTGCGAGGCCGAAACCGGCGACGACTGCAGCCTGCCACGTGAGGCCGAGCCATGCCGCTACCAGCCCAAGCACGAGCGCTGTCAGAAAAACCTGTGCGCCTCCGAGCGCGAATACCAGGCGCCTCATCGACCACAGCCGCGCCGGCTCGAGCTCGAGCCCGACGAGGAAGAGAAGGAGCGCGATCCCGAGCTCCGCCAGTGCCTGCATGTTCTCCGTCTCTGATACGAGGCCGAGCCCCCATGGACCGAGGAGCATGCCTGCGGCGAGATACCCCAGCACCCCGCCGAGCTTCAGCCGCTGGAAGAGGGGGACGAGGAGAACGACTGCGAGAAGAAAGACTGCGGTGAGCTCTAGTATGTGCATTCGTTAAAAGCGAGTTGTGCCGATCGCGGCCGGCGGATCGACTTCGTGGCCTGCGGCAATCCACGCTTCGATGCCGCCTTCGAGCGGACGCACACGCTGAAAGCCTTTGTCGATCAGGATGCGGGCGACACGCGCCGCGCTCGCTTCATTCGGTCAACTGCAATAGACGACCACGTCGCGATCGGCGGGGATCTGGTCGAGCACGTTTTCTACCGAGCCCAGGTCGACTGAGATTGCGCCGCGAATGACTCGGGGCTCCGCTTCGCGTGCCAGAGTGGAGCGCACGTCGAGGATAACAGGCTGCTGGCCTTCATCGATCATCGTGCGCAGGTCACCGGGGCTGATCCGCACCATCCGCAGGAAGCGGATCAGTAGATGACGCTCGATCGCCTTGGTCGCGACGTACGCCAGGATGAGCCCCAGAACGAGTGCAAGTGCGCCAGTGCCCATCGCTTCGAGCCGCGTCAGCAGCCATTCGACCTCGGCCTTCAGGAAAAAACCCGCTGCAACAGGGACCGACGCCCACAGGAACGCAGCCCCGGCGCTGTAAGCGATAAAGCGCCAGAAGCCGACGCCCATCGTGCCCGCGAGTGGCGGCGCAACAGTAGCAAATCCAGGAATGTATTTCGCGACGAGCAGTGACGGCGGGCCGAAGCGCGAGAAAATATTCTCGGTCTGCTTTACGCATGAGTCCGGCTCCATCGAGATCCGGCAAAGCGTACGCAGAATGCGATAGCCATAGCGGCGGCCCGCCAGATACCAGGGCGTATCGCCCAACAGCGAAGCGGTGATCACTGCAAG
>JBKJPI010000345.1:0-2932 GCA_046595235.1 Burkholderiales bacterium
TTCGCTTGCGCTCTACAGCGTCGCTTCGGCGAGCGTTTTCAAAGATCCTTATTACCTGAGCGTGCGGGGTATGGGCGATTGGCTCGGGCTCATCGACTGGCGTTACTACAAGCGGAACCTCTTCGAAGGTAGCGAGCACGCGCCCGAAGTCGGCGACGGGCAGGTGATGCTGATCGCCGACAGGGATGCGCCGGAAGCCCGGCTCGGCGGTGTCGATTGGACGTGGCTCGAGTGCGTCGGCATCGATCGATCGACCCCTTATCGCGGCATCGCTGTCGTGTCGGAAGGCTTACCGCAAAACGAGCCCGGCGCAATCGCGATCGGAATCTATCAGCCGGCGACACGGCGGCACGTGCCGCGGTAGCTTTGGCTGAGCGCCATGCGCTGGTTGCCGGCGCCACCGGTCTCGTGGGCCGTCGCATTGCGGCAGAGCTGCACCGGAGCGGCTGGCGGGTGACGGGCATCTCGAGGCGTCCCCCATCATCGGCCGCCGACTGGCCGCTGCTCCCGGTCGATTTGGCGCGTAGCGCCGACTGCCGATCAAAGCTCGCAGCGCTGCACGACGTCACGCACGTGTTTTATGCCGCGCGCTACGATCATCCCGAGGGTGAGAGCGAGTCGATCGACACCAACGCCGCGATGTTCGCCAACCTGATTGGCGCGATCGAGCCCGCTGCGAAGAGGCTGCAACACGTGCATCTCGTGCACGGCACCAAGTACTACGGCCACATGCTGGGGCCACTCGAAGCGCTTCCGCTCGTGGAAACGGCGCCGCGCGCACACGTCCCGAATTTCTACTTCGCGCAGGAAGAGTTTGTTCGTTCGCGTCAGCACGGCAAACAATGGACGTTCTCCACGTCACGTCCGCATACGTTCTGCGACGCATTTACTGAAGAGCCACGTAATGCCGCACTCCTCATTGCGGTTCACGCATCGATCGCCCGCGAGCTCGGCGCGCCGTTCGTTTATCCGGGCACCAAGGAAAGCTTTCGGGTTGCGACTCAATTCACTCACGTGCCGATGCTCGCGCGTGCAGTACGTTGGATGTCGACGACGCCCGCGTGCGAAAACCAGTCGTACAACATCGTCAATGGCGATTCGCCCACGTGGTCGGATCTGTGGCAGAAGTTCGCGGAATTTTTTGACGTCGAGCGTGGCCTACCCGCACCGGTGCGGCTCAGCGACTACATGCAGGACAAAAGCTCAGTCTGGGATGCGCTCGTTCGGCGCCACCGCCTCGAGCCGGCAAGCCTGTCTTCACGCGTGCTGTGGCCTTACGCGGATTATCTGTTCGCGCCTGAATGGGACATAATCTCCAGCACATCGAAGGCGCGTCGGGACGGCTTCGACGACAGCGTCGACACCGCCGCGGCGTTCTTGGAAATCTTCGAGCAGTTCCGGCGCGAAAAAATTATTCCATAAGCCTTCGATGCCACTGGAGGAGGAGCGATCATGAACCGACCCACTCAGCCGATTGCTGCCGCTATTGCGGGAACGCTGTGCCTGCTCGCGTCCGGACTTGCGTCGGGACAGGCGACCTACCCGGTGAAACCGGTGCGTCTCATCGTCCCCTGGCCACCGGGCGGTGGCGCCGATGTCCTCACGCGCATGCTGGCGCCGAGTCTTTCGCAAGCGCTCGGTCAGCAGGTGATCGTCGACAACCGCGGCGGCGCTGCCGGGAATATCGGCGCGGAGCTCGCGGCGAAGTCGCCGCCGGACGGCTACACCATTGCTTTCGCCTATTCGGGCACGCACTCCATCAACCCCCACATCTATTCGAAGATGCCTTTCCGCGAGAGCGACTTCGCGCCCGTCATCTGGCTCTCGTCAGTTCCGCAGGTCGTGGTCGTCCATCCATCGCTTCCGGTGAAAACGATCCGGGACCTTATCGCACTCGATAAAGCGAGACCGAATCAGCTCGCCTACGGCTCGAGCGGAAATGGTGCAATCAATCATCTCGCCGGAGAGCTTTTCAATCACATGACGGGAACGAAGCTCGTGCACGTGCCTTACAAAGGCGGCGGTCCCGCGGCCGTAGCGCTGCTGGGCGGCGAGATCGGCCTGATTCTCGGGGAACCTGCGTCGATCGTGGGGCACATCAAGGCTGGCAAGGTGCGGGCTGTCGCGGTGACGACTGAGAAACGGTCGCTCTCGTTTCCGGATCTGCCGACCGTCGCGGAGTCGGGCGTGCAGGGCTACGAAGTCACCTCGTGGAACGGCATGCTCGCCCCGGCAGGCACGCCCGCTGAGATCGTGAGACGGCTCAACGCCGAATACAACAGGATCATGGCGGACCCTGAGATGCGCAAACGCATGCTTGCGAACGGCTACGAGCCGGTCGGGGGCCCACCGGAGAAATTCGGGGAACATATCCGCGCAGAAATCACGAAGTGGGGGCCGGTGGTGAAGCGCGCAAACGTAAAGGTCGACTGACATACGCCAGGCCGGCCTTCCCGGCGGATGGGGTTGTTTGCTCGCGCTGTAAAAGAGAAAAACGCGATGGCGATGGGTTTGCTGGTTGCCGGATTCGATTACTCGCCTGTGGATGAGGACGAGTTCAACGACTGGTACGACACCGAGCACGTGCCCGAGCGTGCGCGCGTGAGCGGCTTCGGGTGTATCGAGCGCTGGCTCGGCGCCGACGATTCCAGGATTTCGATTGCAACGTATGACCTCGAGTCACCGGCGGTGCTGCAGAGCGAGGCGTATCGGAAGATCGCAGGCGCCAATCTCTCGCCGTGGTCAAAACGCGTGACAGGCAGGGCGAAACGCATCTGCCGCTTCGAAGCTGAGCAACGCCCGCCCGGTGATCACGCTGCACCGCGCGGCGCAGGCGGAATGCTCCTCGTGGCGATGAACGTCGCGCCGGAAGCCGAAGCCGAGCTGAACGCGTGGTATGACGAGGAGCACGTTCCGCGCCTTTCTCAGGTTC
>JBKJPI010000365.1:0-4499 GCA_046595235.1 Burkholderiales bacterium
CGTTCGTGATGGTCGGAGTGACGTGGAGCGCGCCGCAATCCCGTCTCAGTGCGTGACACCTACCTGCTCGCATAAGCTTTTTCGAAAGCGTCGCTGAAGCGGTCGAGCTCGGCTTCAGGCAGGTGATCGATACCGCCCGCACCTTCGCGTCCCCCGCCGCCTTCGAACCGCTCGCACAGGGCGCCGGCGCCGGCGGATCTCGCGAGCGGCGCGCGCACGCTCACGACAAAACCTCCTGCTCGCGAGACGAGGACTGCGTGTGCACGGTTCGGGTGCGCCTGTGCCAGCCGGTTTCCGAAGAGGCCGTTGATGCGCCGGCTCCATGCCGCCTCCGGCAGAATATAGATCATCGAAGTTTCGTCGTCGCGATACGGTTTGAGCTCGCCGGCACGATATAGGTCTTCGGTGTACCCAGCCCGGAGGACGTTGAACACGGGCTCATCGAAAAGGAAGTGCAGTGGATCGCGATAACGCGACATCGTGCGGTAGAGCTCGGCAGGCGGGTAGTGCAGGTCGTCTATGTTGTCGCCGTACGCGTTGTAATTGAGGCATTCACCGAGCTCGTGCAGCCGTGCAAGCTCGGTGTGATCGAGGTCGAGCGGCTGCGCGGCGGCCACGGCCGCCGGCACGAGGTTGTCTCCAAACGCTGCGACGACCGCCCATGGCCGATGGCGCCCTCCGATGTGGCGGTCGACGATAAGGCTCGTGCACACGCTCGAAGAGGTGTCGATGTGCGCATCGAGCAACGGGTGCTCAGGTATTGCTCCGGGGTGGTGATGATCGAAGTAGCGGACGCGGGCGCCGTTTTTCAGCGCACGAGCGAGCGCGGCGGCGTTCGACTTCATCGAAACATCGAGCACCGTCAGCTCGTCGCCAGCCTCTGCATCAACGCGCTGGACGAGCGCGATATCGCGCTTCACACCCGTGATGAGCTCCGCCGCTCGCGGCTCCTCCAGCCGCAGCTGGTGAAGCGCGCATAGCCCGTCCGCGTCGCCGTTGAAAATGTCGTAGGATTTGGTCATGGAAAATGCATTTGGACAAGAGCGACCGCTCGCGTCGCGTTCACGCGGGCTGCACCTCGCGTGGATTCTCGCGGTAGCTTACCTGCTGGTCATAGCGTATGCCAGCCTGCAGCCGTTCAGCGGCTGGTGGACGCCGCCCGCCGAAATCAGACATTTTCTGACGGCGCCGTGGCCGCGCTATATCACGCTTGAAGACGTGCTCATCAACATCATCGCGTATGTGCCGCTCGGCTTTCTCGTCGCGCGCGCAGTCATGCGCAAGGTCGGCAATCCGCGCGCAGTGCTCCTCGCCGCACTGCTCACCGGTCTCACCAGCCTGGCCATGGAAGCGGCGCAGATGTTCATGCCGTCGCGAGTGGCGTCCAACGTCGACGTGCTTACGAACAGTATCGGAGGCCTCATCGGCGCGCTTGCGGCGCCGCTCTTCTCGCCCACGCGCCTCCTCGGCCTGCGCCTCGCGCGCCTGCGTCGTTCGTGGTTCGTGTACGGTGCGACCGCCGACGTCGGGCTCGTGCTCATGTGCGTCTGGGTTGCAACGCAACTCAACCCGACGGCGCAGCTTTTCGGGACCGGCGACCTGCGCAGCACCTTCGAGCTTCCCGTATGGGTCATACACACACCCCCGCTCCTTTTCGCGTCTGAAGCTGCGGTTGCCGGCTTCAACATGCTGGGCCTGGGACTGGTCGCAATAGCGCTGACGCGGCGCTCGATGGCGAGGGCTACCCCTCTCGCGGTCCTTGTCGCTGCGGCCTTTGGAGCGAAAGCATTTGCCGCAACCGCGGTGACGAAGTCGGGAGCCGCATTCGCGTGGATCACCCCGGGCGTTGCCGTGGGACTTCTCATTGCGGGCGTTCTTCTTTACGCGATTTCCCACCTTCCACGACGCGCACAATGGATCATGGCGGCGGTAAGCTTCGGCGTGGCCATCGCGGCGATCAACCTCGCGCCCGACAATCCCTATCAGACCGTGCCGGTGCAGCTTCTCGCAGGGCCGACGCACTTCCTGAGCTTCTCCGCCATCGTGCGCGCACTGTCCGAGCTGTGGCCTTTTCTCGCAGTCGCGTACACGGCCGCCGCCGCGTTCGAAGAAGCCGCCGGATAGCGGAAGCAGGGCCCCCCGCCTTCGGTGAGGCAACGCAGCCATCGTCTATAATGGCGCTCTCTCCTGGGTGACCGGTCGCAAGTGAGCTACTACCAACGGCACGTATTCTTTTGCTGCAATCAGCGTGAGCCGGGCGCGCAATGCTGTAACAACCATGCCGCGAGCGCGCTGCGTGATTACGCGAAAAGCCGCGTGAAGGCGCTCAAGCTTTCCGGCGCTGGAAAGGTCCGCGTCAATACGGCCGGCTGCCTCGACCGTTGTGATGAAGGTCCGGTGCTCGTCGTCTACCCCGAAGCGGTCTGGTACAACTACGTCGACCGGGAAGACATCGACGAGATCATCACGGAGCACCTCCAGAACGGCCGCATCGTCGAGCGTCTGCGAATCTAGTTGGACATCCGTCCCATGGCGGCAGCGAGCCTGGAGCATGTGCTCATCGAAGGCGCGGCCGGCGCAATAGAAATCGATCTCAACGATCCCGGCGAATCGCGCCGCGGTATTGCGCTGATCGCACATCCGAACCCCGTGCAGGGCGGCACCAAGGACAACAAGGTGGTGACGACGCTTGCAAAAGCCTTCTACAACCTGGGCTTCGTGGCGGCGCGCCCCAACTTTCGGGGCGTCGGCGCGAGTGCCGGAACGTTCGACAGCGGTAACGCCGAAACCGACGATCTCGTCGCCGTTGTTGAATTCCTCAGGCAGCGCTTCGGAGACCTGCCCCTCGTGCTGGCGGGGTTTTCGTTCGGGAGCTTCGTTCAGACCCGCGTTGCAAAGAAAGTGCGTGCCGATCGGATGGTGCTCGTAGGACCCGCCGTCAATCGTTTCCCGACGGAAGCGGTCCCCGCCGACACCCTGGTGGTGCACGGCGAAGTCGACGATGTCGTTCCGCTGGCAGACGTGCTCGACTGGGCGCGGCCGCAGCAACTACCCATCGTCGTGGTCCCCGGCGGCGAGCACTTCTTTCACGGGCGCTTGAACGTGCTTGCGCAGATCGTCGTGCGGTCCTTCCGCACATGACGCAGCCGCTGCTCGCGCGGCGACGCCGCAGCCACGCGTCGGCTGCGCGCGCTTAAGCGATGCTCTGGCTCAAATCCGCGCACATCATCTTCATGGTCACGTGGTTTGCGGGGCTTTTCTACCTCCCGCGCCTTTTCGTCTACCATGCCATGAGCTCGGACGAAGTCAGCCTCGAGCGCTTCCGCGTTATGGAACGCAAGCTGTATTACGGCATCATGGCGCCGGGGGCTGTGCTCACGATCGCGAGCGGGCTCGGCTTATGGCTCCACTACGGCATCACCGGCACCTGGCTGCTCGCGAAGCTCGTCCTCGTCCTGGCCGTCGTGGCCTATCACCTCTGGTGCGGCGCCCTGCTCGCCGCATTTCGCGACGGGCGGGCGCAACACAGTCATCTCTGGTATCGGTGGTTCAATGAGGTGCCGGTATTTTTTCTTGTCGCGATCGTCATCCTCGTGACCGTGAAGCCGTTTTGAAGATGAATGAGGCCGCCTCTTTCTGCGCTCGTGCTCGCATTGGCTGTGCTCAGCCCGCTCGCGAATGCCGCGTCAGCGCGCATCGTCGTGCAGCACGCGCCGCTCGCGGGGTTCGTTTACTACGAGGGACAGGGCGTGTGGGAGCGAATGCAGCGCGGAGACCGGCTGAGTCTGATTCGCGATCCGGCAAACCCGTACGATTCCAACGCGATCAGACTCGAGTGGCAGGGGCACATGCTCGGGTATGTTCCGAAGAGGGAGAACGGCGACCTGGCGCGTCAGATGGATCACGGTGCAAGGCCGGACGCGCGCATTACGGAGCTCGGCAGGCACGCCAACGGCCGGCATCGCATTTCATACGAGATTTTCGTGCCGTTGAAATGACAGCGCACCCCGGCGTCGCCACCGTGCAACGGCGCATTCCGGGCGGATGAGTATGGAGCAGTTTTTCGCAACGTGTCCGCGCGGCCTCGAGGGTGTGCTCCAAGCCGAGCTCGAGACACTCGGCGCACAGAGCGTCGCTGCGGTTGAGGGCGGGGTTGGCTTCCGTGGCGACATGAGGATTTGCTACGCCGCAAACCTCGAAAGCCGCGTGGCGAGCCGCGTCCTGTGGCAGCGCGTTCACACGGCGTATCGGACCGAGAGCGACATCTACGACGCCGTTCGTGCATTGCCGTGGGACACGTGGTTCACCGTGGACCACGCGATACGCGTCGATGTGAGCGCGATTCGCGCGCCGCTGAAAAGCCTCGACTTCGTCACGTTGCGCATCAAGGATGCCGTTTGCGACGTCTTTCGCGCGGCAACCGGCAGGCGTCCCGATGTCGATACGCGCGCGTCGGGTGCGCGGGTATCGACATCGGGACGCCTGCCGGTCGCCGCGCG
>JBKJPI010000519.1:0-2742 GCA_046595235.1 Burkholderiales bacterium
CTCGTTGACCCCTGCTCCCAGTTTCGCCACGGTACCTGACCCCTCGATACCGAGCCCATAAGGTAACGGCGTGCGATAAGTCGGCGAATTTGCATACACCCCCGAACGCCGGTAGATGTCCGTGAAATTGACGCCGGCGTACGCCATCTCGACCAGCACCTCGCCCGGCCCGGGCTCTGGAACCGGGACATCGACAAGCTCGAGCACTTCCGGTCCGCCGAATTGCTGGATCTGAATCGCATTCACAGGCTTATATCCTCGCTGTCCAGGCCGCCGCGCGAACGGAGTTTATCCATCCAGGTCATGACGTCCCGGCGCTCGACTTTGCACATGAAGCCGTCATAGGCGCGCACCGACACCCACGCCCAGTACGGCGAGAGCTGCGCAAGAATCCAGCACGCAACCATCTCGGCTGTCGGCGGCACGGGCAACACGTCGTTCAGGTATTTGCCATCGAGCCGCGCCAGCACCGCGTCGATATCGCGCGTCAGCTCCTGCATGGGCCGCGTGCAGCCCAGGGCAGCATCTATTTTCGCGGCGTATCCGCATTCGATCGTGAAAGAGTGCTTGTGACGCTGCGCCACACCGACAAGAGGTAGGGAGTGCTCCGCGTCAAAGGTGCGGCTGATGGAAACCTCGACTTTTGGATTCATCGCACGCCGATGTATTTGTGAACCTGCACGCTCAGCCGCCACTGCGGGTGCTGCCGGATGTATTCCATGCACGCGCGGGTGTGATCGGGCGCGTTGTCCCGGGGCTGGAGATAGAAGTGCTCAAACTGCAGGTGCTCGACGTCCGCGGGCTGCACCCCGAGTTGCGGGTAGACGAGCTTGAGCTCGTCTCCGGTCGTCACCGTCAGCGGGTGCTTGCCGCCTTTGGGACTCACCGTCACCCAGCACGGCTCCTGCGGCAATGAAACAGTTCCATTCGTCTCAACCGCGCACTGCAATCCCAACGCAGCGACGTCGCGCAGCAATTCGGCCGTCAGTTGCAGCGCCGGCTCTCCGCCGGTAAACACGACCAGCCGCGCCTGATCGCGATACGCGGCAATGTCGGACACCAGCTGCTGATGCTCGATCCATTCCCCATCGTGAAACTGCGTATCGCACCAGCGCGCACAATCCGCCAGCCCCTTCTCGCGGTCAACCTCGAGCCCCGTCCACTGATTGCAGCCCGAGAAGCGCACGAATATCGCCGCGGTGCCGGCGTTTCGCCCCTCGCCCTGCACCGTCCAGAAGAGTTCCTTTACGCGATATTTCATGACGACAAACGAACTGCAACACGGTTACTCGGCTTTTGCGCCGGACGCCTTGACCACTTTGCCCCACTTCGTGGTCTCGCTTTTGATGAAGGCGGCGAACTGCTCAGGCGTCGACGTCGTAGGCTCGAAATCGCCCGCCGTCATGCGATCCCGGTGCACGGGCTCGGCGACGATCCGCGCAATCTCCTTGTTGAGCCGGCGCACGATCTCCTGCGGGGTGCGTGCCGGCGCCACCACGCCATACCACACGCTCGCGTCGTATCCCGGCAAAGCGGCTTCAGCAACTGTGGGAACGTCAGGCAGCTTCGCAACGCGCTTCAAGCTGGTCACTGCGAGTGCTTTTACCTTGCCTGATTTGACGACCGGTATCGAGCCGGGTGTGGACGCAAAGCTCAACTGAATCTGTCCGGCCATGACATCAGTCGTGGCGGGCGCAGCGCCTTTATAGGGGATGTGCACGAGGTTCACGCCGGAGGTCATTTTGAAGAGCTCGGTGGAAAGGTGCGATGCACTGCCTGACACCGAGCCATAGTTGAGCTGCCCCGGCTTCGCCTTTGCCAGGGCGATCAGGTCCTTGAGGCTGTTTGCCGGCAGCGACGTATTGACGATGACGACGAAAGGCGCCGACGCGACAAGGATCACGGGGGCAAAATCGCGTATCGGGTCGAACGGAAGCTTCGGGTAGAGCGTCGGATTGATCGCGAGCGGGCCCGAGGTGCCCATGAACAGCGTGTAGCCGTCAGCCGGCGATTTTGCGGCGATGTCAGCACCGATGTTGCCCCCCGCACCCGGCCTGTTATCGACGATCACCGCCTGCCCGAGCGCATCCCCGAGCGGAATCGCGACGATTCGGGCGAGGATATCGGTCGGTCCGCCTGCGGTGAGCGGAACGATCAGTCGCGTCGGTTTCGTGGGATACGCGCCGCCTTTATCCGCCTGGGCCGACCACGCAAGCGCGGGCAGAAGTGAGCTCGCAACCACTATGCACATCCGTTTCATGAAAAGCATTTGCATCCAGTTTCCTTGCGGCAACAGCCGCGTTAGCTCAACTCAAAAATAACGATTTCGTGATCCGCCAGACGCGGCACCACCACCTCGGCATAACCAACACGCGCCTGCACGATAAGGGCCTGCTCGGTTGTGGCGAGACGCGCTTCACGCACCCGTTTGCCCCCGGGGATCGCGAGCTTCACAGAGATGTTCTCAACGGGCACCAGATTGCGGCCAATGTGCCGCCATCCGGTGTTGACTGGCTTGCCCACGGGAAAATTCACCAGATGCACGAGCAGGCGCTGCGGCTGCGCCATCAGCGTGATTTCAACATAGTCGGGCGCCTCCACTTCGACCGACAACCGCTCGTTCAGACTCCACTTGACTGCGTTCGCGAGCACGCGTCCCAGATCGGGAAAACCGTAACGGTAGAACAGCATCTCCATCTCGTTACAGAAAAACACCGCCCGCCCCTTCCCGAGCTCGCCGCG
>JBKJPI010000541.1:0-3358 GCA_046595235.1 Burkholderiales bacterium
GCGAGGCTCGTCTGTGGTGAGACCAGAAGTGTGTAACCGTCGGCCGGCGACTTAGCAACGGCGTCCGCTCCGATCATGCCGCTCGCACCGGGACGATTTTCCACGATGACGTTCTGTCCCCAGGCTTCGGTAAGGCGCTGTGCAAGTATTCGCGTGAAAACGTCGGTCGTGCCGCCGGGCGCAAGACCGACGATGATTCTCACGTTCTTCGCCGGATAGGCCGGACTTCCAGTGGACTGCGCCTGCGCTGCGGCTGCGAACGCGCCCCATGCGGCTGCGATCAGTGCGAAGATGCGGCTCGCGTTCATGCGGCTTCCTTCAAGGGAATCTTACGAACGAGTGAGTTTCAGTGGGCAGCGTCAACGTTGTCAATCACCTTGAGAGAATGGATTCATGAGTGCAACACGCGTCGCGCTGTATGTGAGCTCCGGAGCGACACTCTTTCATTACGGTGTCGATGTCGCAGCTGCGGCGCTGACACGTCGCGGTTCGCTGACGTTGCCTGCACCCGTGCAGTACGCCTGGCCGCATCCACGGAAGCCCTATCTTTACGTCGCATGCAGCAACGGCGCGCCCGGCGTGCTCGGAGACATGCATCGTGTCGTTGCGCTGCGCATCGATCCTGCCAACGGGGCGCTGCACCCGCACGGGGCACCGGTGAGCCTCGCTTCGCGGCCGATCCACATCACCCTGGATGCAACCGGCGCGCATGCATTCATTGCATATAACGATCCAAGCGGTATCACGGTCCATCGCGTCGAGCCGGATGGGGCGCTGGGAGAACCCCTCGCGCAGCACACTCAGCCCGACGCCGGTGTGTTCGCCCATCAGGTGCGGGTGATGCCTTCGAACTCCGCTGTCGTTCTCGTTACGCGGGGAAATGACGTTGCGGCCGGTCGCGCCGAAGACCCGGGTGCGCTGAAAATATTCGCGCTGTCGGACGGGCAGCTCGAACACAAGGCGTCGGTGGCGCCCGGTGGCGGCATCGGCTTCGGCCCGCGCCACCTCGATTTTCATCCCGCGAAGCCCTGGGTGTATGTCTCGCTGGAGCGCCAGAACCGTATCCATATGTATCGCATGCGCGGTGACGGGCTCGAGCCGCAGCCTGCTTTCGTTGCGGAGACGCTCGAAGCGCCGGATAAACCGGCCCCGCAACAGCGGGCAGGCGCGATCCACGTGCATCCCAATGGGCGTTATGTGTATATCGCTAACCGCGCGGGCGGGAGTATCGACTTCGGCGGGCGTAAAGTTTTCTCAGGGGGTCAGAACAACATCGCGGTCTATGCGCTCGATTCGGGCACCGGCAAGCCGACGCTGGTGCAGCACGTGAACACGCGCGGCATTGTGCCGCGCACCTTCGTGATCGACCCCGGCGGCCGTGTGCTCATTGTTGCGAACGCAACCAGTCTTGCCGTGAAAAGCGGCTCGAGCGTGGAAACCGTTCCGGCGAATGTCTCCATCTTCAGGATCGAAGACGACGGGAAGCTCACTTACGTGGGAAAGCGCGAGATCGACAGCACGAGCGGCGCGCTTTTCTGGATGGGCCTCGTACAACTCAACGTCGCGAAGTAAAACCCTACTTCGCGCCGGAACTACTAATTTGAACTGAATCGCGGGCAAAGCCCGTCGATTCATCTTGAAACTGCTACCAAACACCGAGCGTGCTGCATATCAGGATTAACGATGCATATATGGGTCGATGCGGACGCGTGCCCCGGCGTCATCAAGGAAATATTGTTTCGCGCAGCCGAACGGCTCGAGGTGCCGATGACGCTCGTCGCGAACAGTCCGCTGCGCATTCCACGCTCGAATTGGATCCGCATGCTGCAGGTGCCTAGGGGCTTCGACGTTGCAGATAACGAGATCGCCAAACGCGTTGAAAGCGGCGACCTCGTGATCACGGCGGACATTCCGCTTGCAGCCGATGTCATCGAGCGCGGCGCGCACGCACTCGAGCCCCGTGGAGAGTTCATGAACGGCGACAACATTCGCGAGCGGCTGACGATGCGTAACTTCATGGACGAGCTGCGCGGAAGCGGCGTGCAAACCGGCGGGCCGCCTGCGCTCGATCAGGCCGACCGCAAGCGCTTTGCGGATCAGCTCGACCGCTTTTTCAGCAGCCGGCGGTAATGGACGGCGTGCGTTCGAAAGTGCACGCCGGCTTGCACTTTCGGACGTGTCGCTTGCAGCTTCGTGTGACAGAAGTCCTGCGTCTGCGGTGACAAAGAAGTACAAGCTCCATGCACGAACGAACGGGCATACCCGACCGAAAGGCGGGGACGCAAAGTTACCGGCCTAACGCACCTTGCGGTGTAATGGCAGCGGGATCGCCGAAACGTCGCCATTGCTTTCATGCAGCGGCGCTGCCTGGCCTTTCCGCCTTTGCGTCCCTGCACTATCGGCCTCCAACCCGTGATCGTCCGCGTCTACGTGGAGGCAACATGAAAGATAACACCAGTGTTCTCGAAGCCGACATGGATTACGCAGAGCGTATGGTCCGCAACGGGTTCGGAAACGCCGCGCAGGCCGCTCAGACCTGCGGCGTCCGCCTAGCGGACCTGCAGGCGCGTCTTGCATCCGAGCCTCGCTCGTATCAAACGCCCTCTGCGAAAGGCCTTTGACGTAACCCGTTGAGGTGGGGCGCCTGCGAGACAGAGCGTGTCAGGCGACGGCGGCGTGCATCAGCCAGGCGGCTGAATTGGATGCGATAATCGGGATCCCCCACGGTCCCGCGGCATGTCGAACAATTCAAACGCGCTGTCAGGCAGCGCCTCAGGCGATCTCGTTACACAGGCGGCGCCGCAGAACGAGGTAAATCCTCGGAGCGATCGCGAGCCGGTGTCGCATTCGACCGGCATCCTGCCGTCACACGAGCTCGAGCATCAGGTCAGAGTCACGAAGGAAATCTTCGCGCTCGAGCCGATCGAGGACAGCCAGTTCCAGCCCGCGAGTCTCGACCTGCGACTCGGGCCCGTGGCCTATCGGGTGCGCGCGAGCTTCCTGCCTGGAAAAGAGTTCACCGTCGAGCAGCGGCTCGAAGAGCTCGCGATGCACCAGATGGATATCAGCAACGGCGGCGTTCTGGAGCGCGGCTGTGTCTACATCGTGCCGCTGCTGGAAGGTTTATCGCTGCGGCATCGAACCTCCGCGATGGGAAATCCGAAGAGTTCGACGGGGCGTCTCGACGTTTTCACCCGCCTCATCACCGATTACGGAACCGAATTCGATCGCGTGCGTGAGCAATACAAGGGGCCGCTCTACGCCGAAGTGTCACCGCGCACTTTCAGCGTAGAGCGGCCCCTTGTATTGCTCACGCACGCGATCGAATTCGGTTCCGTAATCGATCGCGTGCGTGAGC
>JBKJPI010000619.1:0-4043 GCA_046595235.1 Burkholderiales bacterium
CAAGGGATTGATCCGACTTACACGGGAGCCATATCCATATCCGGCAACCGGGTCGCGGTGGGGTGGTCGACCTTCAGCGAAGGCAGCCCGCCAATCAACGTGTTTCGGCAAGGCGTCGACGTTCTGCAGATCAACAATCCGGGTTTCAGTTTGGTCCAGACGTTCAGCGGCAACCAGACTACCCCGGCGGCGGATCGGTACACGACCCCCTCACTGGAAGGCAACCGCTTGAGTCTCTTGTACTGGGTGCCGGTAACGACCCTGGATCAGCGCAGGGACATCCGACTGTATGAACTGATCGGCCCCAGCTATGTGTTGCAGGCCACCATTACGTCGCCGTATCCAACCAGTGGATATGGCGCCGCGTTCTACAGCGGTAGTCAAGTGCTGGCAGCCGACCCGAATATCGGGCTGTACGGATCGGTGGCGGTCTTCCAGGCCAGCACCGGCGCATTCGTGCAGAACATCCTGCCGAGTGGACTCGGCGTCGAGGATGGCGGACTGTATTCGCTCGCGGTCAGCGGCAATCGGGCATTGTTGGGTTTTGCGGAACATGATCGCGGCGGCGTCAACAATTCCGGTCTGGTGTACGTGGCCGAAAACGCAACGCCGTCTGCCGATCAGGCCAACGGGCCTCCTAACCCGTGGCAGGTGACGCCGGTGGAAAGCCTGCCTCGTCCAGACCGCGTGTTTGAGCACGATTTTGAAGAAAATTTCTGACGATCGCGTTCGATTGATCGTCCACGCCCCGTCGCTTCGGGGTCGTGGCACGAGTTCTCGAGTGGTGACTACCAACGGCGAGCTTGCGGTGGGAGTTGCGAGAACGAAAAGGAGCAACCGTGACCGCACCCGTGATGCTGGGTAACCGGGGCAGTAAACGACTTGCGGCGCATCTGCCGATTCTGGCAGTTCTGCTGCTGCTGACGATCCTGCCCACGCCGATCGGCGCGGGCAACTCCAGATCATCGATCGCAGTTGAGCCGCAGCGAGCGCCCGCGCTTGAAAGCTCGGACTTGATGCCCACCAGCGGCAATCCTGTTTCGGTTGCCACTCCCGCCACTCCCATCGCGCCGCTGGGAGCTGCGCCAGAGTTCGCGTACATCACCAACCAGGGCAGCAACAACGTGTCGGTGATCGACGCCTCGACCAACGCCCTGGTCACGACGGTGCCGGTGGGATCCCTCCCGTTTGGTGCGGCCGTCAACACCAACGGAAATCGCGTCTACGTGACGAATGAACTCGGCAACAGCGTGTCCGTGATCGACACCGCAACCAACGTGGTGGTCGCCACCGTGACGGTCGGAACCAGCCCGCGCGGTGTAGCACTGCTTCCCGATGGCGCGCGCGCCTATGTGGCTAACAACGGTAGCAACGATGTTTCGGTGATCGACACCGCAACCGAACTGGTAATCGCCACAGTCACGGTGGGTGGCTCCCCGTTCGGTGTTGCCGTCAACCCGTCAGGCACGCGCGCCTACGTGACCAATCAAGGCAGTAACGACGTCTCGATAATCGACACCGCGTCCAACGCGGTGGTCGCCACCGTACCGGTGGGAGCGAACCCGCACGGTGTTGCCGTCAATTCCGCCGGCAGCCGCGTCTACGTGTCGAATTTCAGCAGTAACACCGTTTCGGTGATCGATACCGCGAGCAATATCGTGGTCGCTTCCGTGGCAACAGGCAGTCAGCCGTTTGGCTTGGCGGTCAATCCCGCCGGCACGCGTGCCTATGTGGCAAACAACAGCACCAACAATGTCTCGGTGATCGACACCGCGAGCGACCTCGTGGTCGCCACGGTGGCGGTGGGGGCGAACCCGATAGGGATCGCCCTTAATCGCACCGGCACGCGCGCCTATGTGGCGAACAACAGCACCGACAACGTGTCGGTGATCGACACCGTGAGCAACACCGTGGTGGCAATCCTCGCGGCAGGTTCGTCTCCCGCAGCCTTCGGAGCTTTCATCGGTGGCGCGCTCCCTCCCGGCGCACCGAGGATAGGAAGTGCGATTCCGGGGAATGGCCAGGCGACCATCAGTTTCACGCCACCAGCGTCGGATGGCGGCTCTCCGATCACCAGCTATACGGCGAGTTGCAACCCGAGTGCAACCGGCCCGACTTCACCGCTTACGGTCACCGGTCTGACCAATGGCACGACGTACGCCTGCTCGGTGACCGCCACCAACGCCATTGGCACCAGTGCCGCATCAGCGAGCGTCCTCGTGACGCCTGCCGCCGCCCCACCTGCCGGACCGCTTGCTTTCATCACCAACCAGAACGGCAACAACGTGTCGGTGATCGACACCGCGACCAATGATGTGGTCGCAACCGTCGCGGTTGGATCCGCTCCATTCGGCGTCGGCGCCAATCGCGATGGCACGCGCGCGTATGTGGGAAATTTCAACGATGGCACGGTCTCGGTGATTGACACGGCGACCTACACCGTTGTGGCCACTGTGGCGGCTGGGACAGCGCCGAACGGCGTTGCCGTCAACCCTGCCGGAACCCGCGTATATGTCGGGAATTTCTTCGCTGGCACCGTTTCCGTAATCGACGCCGGCAGCAACACCGTGGTCGCCACCGTGACGGTGGGCACAGAGCCTTACGGCATCTCGGTCAACGCCTCCGGCACTCGCGCCTATGTCGCGAACTTCGGCAGCAGCAGCGTCTCGGTGATCGACACCGCCAGCAACACTGTGGTCGACACCGTGGCTGTCGCGAGTTTCCCGCGCGGCGTTTCGCTCAATGGGGCGGGCAGTCGCGCGTACGTGGCTACCCCCCCGGGCATCGCTGTCATCGACACGGCCAGCAATACCGTGATGGCAACCGTGGCCGCGGGATCCAATCCGTTCGGTGTCGCCGTGCATCCGTCCGGCACGCGTGTTTATGTGGCGAACGCCAACAGCGCCAACGTCTCGGTCATCGACACCGGGTCCAACAGCATCATTGCGACCGTCGCAGTCGGCACCAACCCGGTCGGCATTTCGATCAGCCCCAACGGCACCCGGGTCTATGTAGTCAGCAACAATAGCAATACTGTTTCGGTGATCAGCACCGCTACCAACACCGTGGCCGACACCGTGGCGGTCGGAACCGGTCCCATTGCATTTGGCGCTTTCATCAGCGGCGCCCCGGCCGCTGCGCCCGATGCTCCCACCATCGGCACTGCCATACCAGGCAATGGCCAGGCGACCATCAGTTTCACGCCGCCAGCGTTCGATGGGGGTTCGCCCATCACCGGCTACACGGCAACCTGCAATCCCGGCACTGTCAGCGTGACGGGTGCGGGTTCGCCTTTATCGGTGACCGGCCTGACCAACGGCACGGCGTACTCGTGTTCGGTTACCGCCACCAATGCAATCGGTACCAGCGCCGCGTCGGCCAGCGTCAACGTCACACCGCAAGGCGTGCCCGGCGCACCGGGCATCACCGGTGCGACACCCGGAAATGGCCAGGCGACTCTTTCGTTCACGCCGCCCGGGTCGGACGGTGGGTCGCCCATCACCAGTTACACCGCGACCTGCAGTCCCGGCGCTTTCAGCGCAACCGGTGGAGGCTCGCCGCTCACTGTTACCGGCTTGGCCAACGGCACGACGTACAGTTGCTCGGTGACCGCGACCAATGCGGTGGGCACGAGTGCTCCGTCAGCCGGCATCAACGTCACGCCGAGGACCGTTCCGGACGCACCGACCATTGGCGCGGCGACACCTGGCAATGGTCAGGCGACGATCAGCTTTATGCCGCCTGCGTTCGACGGTGGTTCGCCCATCACCGGATACACCGCGACCTGCAATGTCGGTGGCTTCAATGCGAGCGGCGCGAGCTCGCCAATCACGATTGCCGGACTCGTAAATGGCATTACGTACACGTGTTCGGTCACGGCCTCCAATGCCGCCGGCACGAGTGGTCCGTCGACTGGCGTTAATGTCACGCCGAGGTCGGTGCCAGGCGTTCCAATCAGTGTCACGGCGACGCCCGGCAATCGGGGGGCAACGATCAACTTCACGACACCGGTTTCGGATGGCGGTTCGCCGATCACCGGTTAC
>JBKJPI010000640.1:0-14663 GCA_046595235.1 Burkholderiales bacterium
CGGCGAGCAGGCCGCTGGTCAGCAGGACAGCGTCATAGTTTCGCGTTCCGTCCGCCGCGACGGCGTAAAGCTCGGCCGCCTTGGCCGCGACGTTGGCTTATCTGCGCTCGGTACCTCCACTTCCCGACGAACCGAAATCAAGATAAGGAACGCGTTTTACTGCCGATAGGCTTCGATCTGGATCGCGATCTTCACTTCGTCGTGCATCGGGATGTTGGCGCCGCGCTTCAATCCGAAATCCGAGCGCTTGATTGTCGCGCGGCCGTCGGCGCCGCACATGTCGCGCTTGTTGGAGGGGTGCTGCGCGCAGCGGAAAAAAGGAATGTCGAGCGTGACCGGGCGTGTGACGCCCATGAGGGTGAGGTCTCCGTCCGCTGCCACGAGCCGGTCGCCGTCGAATTTGAGTGTGCTCGACTTGAACGTCATTGTCGGAAATTTCTCCACGTCGAGGTAATCGGAGCTGCGCACGTGTTTGTCCCGAGCCTCGTGCGCGGTGTCGACCGACGACATCTTTACCACCGCTTCGATGCTGCCCTGTTTACCGGTACGATTCAGCGTGATTTTCGCCTCGACATCGTTGAATCGCCCGCGAATCCAGGATATTCCCAGGTGGCCGACCTCGAAGAATGCGTAGGTGTGGGCGGGATCGCTGACATAGACTTCTTGCGCCAAAGCCGGCACTGACACAGTCAGCGCGGCAATAAAAGCGACCATTGATTTCATCTACCGTCTCCTTATTGAACTTATTGAGTCTTACGTCCGAATGACACGTGGTTCTGGAGGCTCAATGTTGGTTAATCGCTATTTGCCGGGCGCCGGCTTGCCGGCCGCCTGGTAAAGCTTGAACCGCACCTGAACCTCATCGGCGACCACGCTCGTGTCGCGCCAGTGCATATCGCCGATGTTGTACTGCAGGCGGCGAATCGGAAAGACCCCCTCAAAGATCCGGTCGGCGCCGTTCGACTTTACTGTGAACGGAGCAATCACTTCGAGCGATTTTCCTTTGATCGAGAGCGGTCCTCTCGCTTCGTATTTACCGTCGCCGAGCGCGCGTACCGAAGATGACACGAAGAGCGCCGCCGGATGCCTCCGGGTATCGAACCAGTTGGGATCTTTCACGCTGTCGTTAATTTCCTGGTCGCCGATGTCGAAGCTCGCCAGCTCGATCTCGACGCGCGCGGACCCCGTCTGAGGCTTCGCCGGGTCGAAGTTCACCTGCGCGGTAAATTTTCTGAACGGCGCTTCGACGGGCACGCCCATCTGCCGCGAGAGCACGGTGACCCGGCTCCGCGCGTAGTCGATGGCCTGGGCGCCGGCCGTTACCGGCGAGAGCGCGAGGAGGTGAAACAATGCAATGCAGATGCGGAACATGTCAGGGCGCCCGGCGTTTTGCGATCGGCAGCATGCGCGCAAGGACGTCGTCCCGATCGACGAAATAATGCTTGAGCGCGAAAAAGGCGTGTCCGACCACGAGCACGAATAACGTCCAGTTGAGCATTGCGTGTACCTGCCTGATCGAGGCGGCCAGCGCCTTATCCCTTTGCAGCACGTCGGGAAGCTGCACGAGCCCGAGCCAGACCGTCGGAACGCCGGCCGCGGAGCTGTAGAGCCAGCCCGTTATCGGTATCGCGATCAGGAGCACGTAGAGGGCGGCATGCACGATGGCAGCCGCGCGCCGTTGCAGCGCGGGCGTGGACGCCGGCAAGGGCGGAGCAGGGCGATACATCCGCCACGCGAGCCGAATCACTGCCAGCATGAATATCGTGACGCCGATCCACTTGTGCCACGAGACAAAGCGCAGCTTTTGGGGAGAGAACTGGAGTCCGGACACGTATTGCCCAAGCGCCCATCCACTGCAGACGAGAACGAATATGACCCAGTGGAGACCGATCGCGGGCGAGGAGTATCTCATTCCTCTCCCCTCGAACGCCCGACGCGCGTACGCTTCAGCTCCCCCCGGTGTTTTTTTTCGCCCAGCCGCCGCTCGCGCGAAGCGCGCGTGGGTCGAGTAGCACGCCGCGCCTTGACCGGCTGAGCGGCCTTTCGAATCAGCTCGACCAGCCGGGCGACGGCGTCTGCACGATTGCGGCTTTGCGAGCTGAAACGCTCCGCGGTGATAACGATGACCCCGCTCGTCGTCGCACGCGATCCCGCCAGGCGGAGGAGTTTGTTGCGGACCGTATGCGTGAGCGACGGCGAGCCCGCGGCGTCGAAGCGCAGCTGCACCGCCGTGGAAACCTTGTTCACGTTCTGCCCGCCCGGGCCGGAGGCGCGGACAAAGCGCTCCTCGAGCTCGTCTTCGTGCAGCGCAATTCTGTCGTTGATCTGGATCAATCGCCTTCCGTCATTGGGCGAGCGTGCACCGTCGGTTAGAATGGGAATCTTATCAGCCCCAAGATTTTTCTCGAGACGATGAACCTTTCATCAGGATATGTTTTGGCGGTGGTGCTCGCATTGACTGGCAGCCTCGTGCACGCCCATCACGGCTGGAGCGAATACGACAGTAGCAATCCGCTGAAGCTCTCGGGCGTCATAAAGGAGGCGGGCTACGAGCATCCACACGGCCACGTGCGGCTCGAGACCGCGGAGAAGACGTGGCTCGTGGTGCTCGCCCCGCCTTCGCGCATGACTTCACGCGGTCTCCCCCCTGCGGAGCTCAAGGCAGGCGCGAAGGCCGAGGTCATGGGCTATGCGAACCGGAGCAAAGCGGACGAATTACGCGCCGAGCGCATTATGATCGGCGGCAAGACCATCGAGCTGCGCTGATGGAGCATCCGGTCGCGGCAGGTCCGATCGCCGCGATCGAGGCCCTGCCGCTTGCAGTTGCCATGCGCCATGAGCTCTGGCTCTATCCGGCGGTGGAGATCGTGCACATCTGCGGCTTTGTCGTGCTGGTGGGCTCGATCGTGGTACTTGATCTGCGGCTTCTCGGGCTTTCTCAGTCCGTTTCTGCGCGTGCGCTGTCGCGGCATATCCTCCCGTGGAGCCTGGGTGCGCTCCTCGTGATCGTGCCGACCGGTATTCTCATGTTTGTTGCACACGCGTCGGACCTCATTTCGAATCGTGCATTCCAGGTGAAGCTCGGGTTGCTTACGCTTGCCGCCGTGAATGCGGCGATGTTTCATACGGGTGCATTTCAACGCTACGCGCAGTGGGATCGTGACGTGAGCACGCCGCCCGCGGTCAAGGCCCACGCCGCCGCTTCGCTTGTCATCTGGGCAGGCGTGATCTCGTGCGGCCGTCTCCTCGCCTACATATGACGACGCGGGTGTCGTACGCGTTGGGTTTTCTTGCGTGCGCAGGGTTGCTCGCCTTTGCCTATTACCTCGAGTATTTCCAGAATCAGGAGCCGTGTCCGCTCTGCATACTTCAGCGCGTGGCTTTCTTCGACATGATGGTGGTCTTCGGCGCGGCTGCGCTTCATGCGCCCAGGCGGCGCGGTGCGATGATCTACAGCGCGCTCCTTTTCGTCATGTCTACGATGGGCGCCGCGATAGCGGGACGGCAGGTGTGGCTGCAGCACCTCCCGCCGGATAAGGTCCCCGCGTGCGGTCCGGGCCTCGAATACATGCTCGAGCGCTTTCCGCTCGGCGACGCGCTGCAGAAAATCTTTGCGGGGTCAGGCGAATGTGCCGAAGCCACGTGGCGCTTTCTCGGACTTTCGATCGCCGAGTGGTCACTGCTATGGCTGGTGGGGCTGGGGATTTACGCAGTCGCTGTCGCGGTGCGTGCGCCTGGCGCGCGGTCGCGCCCTTACTGAAGGGTGCTAAGCGCGATGCGTATGCGGCCGGGATGGAACGCGGTGCGCGTGATTCACGCCGGAATGTCCGGCGTCAGCTGTCGTTCGAGGAGCGCGATCTGGTCTTTGAGGTGCAGCTTCCGTTTTTTGAGCCGCTGCAGCTGCAGCTGATCCTGAATGGCATTTATAGAGAGACGGGAAATAACGTCGTCGAGGTCTCGGTGCTCGAGGTGCAGCTGATCGATGCGTTGCCGGAGCCCTTCTCCGTCGGCCATATGTATCATGGGTAGATTCCTCCATACCGACTAGACGCATTCAGTATAGTCCGAAAAAAAACAAAAAACGAGAGAGGAACGCGGTGGTTCATAACGCAATCGACATCAGTTCAAGGTTCTGTTTTTCAAGAATTCAAGGTAGGCGAAAATATGATTTCTAAACTGCAGCGAGGACAGGCATGTCACTCGTAATCAATGTGAACGGCGCGGAGCGCGAGGTTGTTGCGGACAGCGAAACGCCCCTGCTGTACGTGTTGCGTAATGACCTTGGGCTCAAAGGCGCGCGCTACGGCTGCGGGATCGGTCTCTGCGGTGCGTGCACGGTCATCGTAGACGGTAAGGCTGTGCAGTCGTGCGACGTTCCGGTGGGCGCCGTCGCGGGCAAAGCCATTACGACGATCGAAGGCATCGGTACCCCGGCCGATCCCCATCCACTGCAGCGCGAATTCATCGAAAAGCAGGCTGCTCAGTGCGGCTACTGCATCACCGGGATCATCATGAGCGCGAAAGCCTTGCTCGATTCCCGATTGCATCCGACGGACGATGAGATCCGCGAGGCACTTGCCGGAAACCTGTGCAGATGCGGGACGCACACACGAATCCTTCGCGCAATCCGTGCAGCAGCCGATGGAGGCCCGCGATGAGCACCGCCGCGCCGGCGCGCAAGCTCCCGGGCAGTCTCGAAACGAACCCGGCGCTCAGCCAGTGGTTGACCATCAACGCAGACGCTACCGTTACCGTGCGCACAGGGAAAGTCGAAATCGGGCAGGGGATCCTGACGGCGCTGGTGCAGATCGTGGCGGAAGAGCTCGACGTCGCTGTCGAGCGTATACGACTGATCGGTGCGACGACCGCATTCGGACCTGACGAAGGCATCACGTCCGGCAGTCGTTCGATCCAGGAGAGCGGGATCGCTTTGCGCTTCGCGGCCGCGGAGGCGCGTGAGCTTTTGCTTGCACGCGCCGGCGTACACCTGGGCGTATCGGTCGAGCAATTGACAGTCAGAGACGGGGTGGTCTCCGCGCGCACCGGCGGCAGCACGACGTATTGGGCGCTTGCAGACGACGCGCTCCTGCAACGTCACGCGACGGCCGAAGCGGCACCCAAAACAGCGTCCGACTACGAGCTCGTCGGCCGCTCGCTGCCACGTGTCGATATTCCTCCCAAGGTCATGGGCGCACCGGTGTATGTCCATGACCTCACCTTGCCTGGGATGCTCCATGCGCGCGTTGTAAGGCCGCCCGGGCCGGGCATGCAGTTGACGGGCGGGGACTTTCGCGCCGTCGAAGAAATGGCGGGCGTTGAAGGCGTGATCCGCGACGGGAGCTTTCTCGCGGTCGTCGCGCAACGCGAGGAGCAGGCGATTCGCGCCTGGCGGCGTCTCGCGCGCCTCGCCGAGTGGAGCGGGGGCGGCGATTTGCCGGGCCCGGACCCGCGTTACCTGCTGCAGCTTCCGACTGAAGACGAAGTCATCAGCGAAAAAGGCGACGTCGGTGGCGCGCAGACCGGCAGGAGACTCGAGGCGGAATACAGCCGGCCTCACATCGCGCATGCTTCGCTCGGGCCGTCATGCGCCGTCGCCGAGCTCAAGAGTGGTCGCTATATCGTGTGGACTCACAGCCAGGGCATATTCCCGTTGAGGCGCGATCTTGCGGCCGCGCTCGCCGTGCCCGAAGACACGATCGAGATCACGCACATGGAAGGCGCAGGGTGCTACGGCCACAACGCCGCGGATGACGTTGCGTGCGATGCGGCTCTCATTGCGCGCGCTTTACCTGAACGTCCCGTGCGTGTGCAGTGGATGCGCGAGGACGAGTTCGCGTGGGAGCCGTATGGCTCGCCAATGGTGGTGCGGCTGGAGGCGTCGCTCGACAAAACCGGAAATGTCTCACGCTGGAGTCATGATCTGTGGAGCCACGGCCACAGCACGCGACCGGGGGGTAAAGGCGGCGTCAACCTTCTCGGCGCGTGGCACCTTGCAACACCGGCGACCGCGGCGCGTCCTGGAAACCCGCCCCTGCCGGGTGGCGGCAGTCATCGAAACGCGATTCCCCTTTACGATTTTCCCAATCAGCGTGTTACGAATCATCTTGCGCGCACCGCGCCATTACGCGCTTCCGCATTGCGCTCCCTCGGTGCGCACGCGAACGTTTTCGCAATCGAGTCCTTCATGGACGAGCTCGCGCTCGCCGCGGACGTCGACCCCGTGGAGTTTCGGCTGCGCCACCTGAAAGATCCACGTGCACGCGCGGTGATCGAGAAGTGCGCCGGGCTCGCGCGCTGGCAACCCGGGGAAAAGGGAGACGGAGAACACGGGCGCGGCATCGGGTTCTCGCGCTACAAGAATCTGGGTTGTTACATCTGCGTGATCGTCGAAGTTGCGGTCGCCGAAGACGTCCGCGTGCAGCGGGCGTGGTCCGCGGTCGACGTGGGGCAGGTCATAAACGCGGACGGCGTCGTGAACCAGATCGAGGGGGGCATCGTGCAGACGATCAGCTGGACGCTCAAGGAGCGCGTGACATACGACAGCCATGCGGTGACCAGCCGGAACTGGGCTGAGTACCCTATTCTGACGTTCCCCGAAGTGCCGACCGTGGAAGTGGCGCTGATCGACCGGCCGGAACTGCCCCCGCTCGGCGCGGGCGAAGGCACGCAGGGGCCAACGGCCGCCGCGATAGGCAACGCCATCCATAACGCCATGAACGTCCGGCTGCGGGACATGCCCTTTACGCGCGATCGATTGATCACTGCCCTGGCGTGACCCAGGGAGACGAAATTCGGCTGGTGCTTGCGGCGGCGCCGCGGCCGCAGCATCAGACGTAACGAGGAAAACCCCTGGTGTCCTCTTCTACTGAACTTACGTGTCCGCCGCTTAACCGCCGGACATGTAGATCCTTCCCAGAAAGTCGTTCGCCTCTTCTTCGTCAACTGCAGGTGCTTTGTCGCGAGATGCTTCCGCGCCGGTGCGAGCGCATGACCATTCGAGGAGAGCGATCACAGGATTCCAGCTCGCCGACAGAAGCTCGTCGCCGTAATCCTGCCCGGCAGTATCTGCCGCCGAGCTCATGTCCTTGCCGTCCTTTGCCATCGATCTCTCCTGCTTGCCTCTGCCCGAAACCCGCCCAGTATTCCTTGATACGCCTCCCGGATGCATTCGCCGAGGTCATTCGTCACAGTGTTCGCCAGGTTGGATCGCTTCACATGCGTCGGCTCAAACGCCAGGCGGCAGTGGGATGAACACGCCGGCGACCGTACCGCTGCAGGTAAGCTGGTCCGACGTGCAGGACGCTGCCCGCATCCTCGAAGGCAAAGCGCACCGCACACCGGTTTTAACGTCACGAACGATCGATCGGCGTACGGGAGCCCGCGTTTTTTTCAAGTGCGAGAATTTGCAGCGTGGCGGCGCGTTCAAGTTTCGGGGGGCGTATCACGCGCTCTATCGGCTCACCCCCGAGCAGAAGCGCGCGGGCGTTGTCGCATATTCGTCCGGGAATCACGCGCAGGCCGTCGCGCTCGCCGGGACTCTGCTCGGCGTCCAGGCAGTCATTGTCATGCCGTCCGATGCACCGGCTGTAAAAGTGGGCGCGACGCGCGGCTATGGTGCCGAAGTCGTGCTCTACGACCGCCTTCGCGACGATCGCGAAGCGATTGCGGCCGGGCTCGTATCCACGCGCGGTCTCACCGCCATTCCGCCGTTCGATCATCCGCACATCGTTGCAGGGCAAGGTACTGCCGCGAAGGAGCTGCTCGAAGAGACGGGCCCGCTCGACGTGCTGCTCGTGCCGTGCGGTGGCGGAGGGCTTCTTTCGGGCTGCGCCATCGCTGCGCGCGCATTGTCGCCGCAGGCACTGACAATCGGCGTTGAGCCCGCGCTGGGTGACGATGTCATGCGCTCGTTCCGAAGCGGCGTCATCCAGCGCGTGGACAATCCGGCTACAATCGCCGACGGCGCACGCACCTCAGCGCCCGGCCTTGTCACTTTCCCGCTCATAATGAACTACGTAGCCGACGTGCTCACGGTCGACGACGAGGAGCTTCTGCGAACGATGTGGTACCTGTGGGAGCGCCTGAAGATTGTCGTGGAGCCGACCGGCGCGCTGGGTATTGCCGCACTCCTCGAAGGCCGGATCGACGCACGCGGAAAGCGCGCCGGTGCCGTGTTGTCGGGCGGCAATGCGGACGTGAAGCAGCTCTGCGCGATCTCCTCATAACAATCAAGAACGCGTGAAGCGCGAGCTTCGCTTACGCGCCACTCCTGAAGCGAGACGATGTTCCTATACGCCGCGACGATATTCCTGAGCGCGTTCCTGCTCTTCCTCGTGCAGCCGATCATCGCGAAGCAGATCCTCCCCTGGTTCGGCGGTGCGGCCTCGGTCTGGGCGACATGCCTCGTGTTTTTTCAGACTATCCTTCTTTTCGGATACGCATACGCGGACTGGTCGACGCGCTCACTCAAACCGCGCACGGCGGCCGCGGTACATGTGGGCCTCCTCGCCTTGAGCCTTGCGCTGCTGCCGATCATTCCCGACGTGCAGTGGAAGCCTGGCGGCGACGAAGGCACCGCACCTGCGCTCGCAATCCTGGCGCTACTGTGCGCAACGATCGGCCTGCAGTATTTCCTGCTTTCATCGACGAGTCCGCTCGCGCAGGCGTGGTTCTGGCGGCGTTTTCACCACGCCGTGCCCTATCGTCTTTTCGCGCTGTCGAACTTCGCATCGCTTCTGGCGCTCCTCCTGTATCCCGTTCTGATCGAGCCTTACTTCACACTGATTCGGCAGTCGGTATCCTGGTCCGCGGCTTATGCCGTTTTCGCAATTCTTTGTGCAATAACCGCGATTGCAACCGTGAGGCGCTCGAGCACGCTCGCCGACGCAGCGCCTGTGAGCACGGGCGTGGACGAGACGGACGTACGGCCGCCGACCGTGGCGGAACGCGGGATCTGGGTTGCACTTTCGGCAACGGGCTCGTGCCTCCTGCTCGCGGTCACGAATCACCTGACACAGAACATCGCATCGATTCCCTTCCTGTGGGTCGTTCCACTCTCGCTGTATCTCGTTACGTTCATTCTCTGTTTCGACCATCCGCGCTGGTACGTCCGTCCGCTCTTTCTCGCGGGTGCGGCGATCTTGCTTCCGCTCATGTCGTGGCACAGCGAGTCTCTGGACCTGTGGAAGGCCGCGCCGCTTTTTACGCTCGGGCTCTTCGTGTGCTGCATGGTGTGCCATGGCGAGCTGTATCGCTTGCGGCCGGGCCCCAGGTATCTGACGACGTTCTATCTCATGATCGCGGTCGGAGGTGCGCTGGGTGCGCTCGCGATCGGCCTCGGCGCGCCGACACTGCTTAGCGGCTATTACGAGCTCGCGATCATCCTCGTACTTGCGGCGATCCTCTTCACGTGGCGCACTCGAGGCGCGCAGTGGTGGGTCACGGGTACGGCGGTCGCGGTCTGTGTCGCAACGTTGTCGTTCGCCGTGCAGAATATCCGTGAGTATCTCGCTGACACGCGCGTGATGGTTCGCAACTTCTACGGCGTCGTCAGAACTCGCGATTTCACGGACCCCGTACGCTTCCGCGCGATGTATCACGGCGGCATCAATCACGGCGGACAGCTGCTCGACCCGTCGCACCTGCGCCATCCCACCACCTATTTCAGCCGCACGAGCGGCTACGGGCGGGTCTTCGCGAGTCTGGCGGATCGTCCCCGGAGGGTCGGCGTGATCGGGCTCGGAGCCGGTGCTCTGGCTGTTTACGCGCGCAAAGGTGATCTCTTCAGGTTTTACGAGATCGATCCCCAGGTGGCCGCCATCGCCGTTTCAGAGTTCAGTTTTCTTCGTGATGCGCCGGGACAGACCGACATCGTCCTCGGTGACGGCAGGCTCTCGCTCGAGCGTGAGGCGCCGCAAAATTACGACGTGCTTGCGATCGACGCGTTTGCCGGTGACTCGATTCCGATGCACCTGATTACTCGTGAGGCGATGGCCGTTTACGCGAAGCACCTGAAGCCGGACGGCGTTATCGTATTTCAGGCGACCAATCGCTTTGTCGACATCGCGCCGGTCGTCGAGCGCCTCGCGGCGGCGCTGGGCTTCACCGCGGTGCTCGTATCCGACCATCCCGAAGACACGTCGACGAGCAACCATGAATACTGGACTTCCAGCACGGACCAGATCATCGTCACCCGCAACGCGGCGCTCCTTGCGGCGGAGCCGATTCGCTCAGCTTCGAAACCACTGAAGGTGCGCCCGGACTTTCGCGTGTGGACTGACGATTTCTACAATCTTTTTCAGGTGCTCAAACGCTGAGCAACGCATCCTGTCATGGAAGCGGGCCGCGTCTTGGCAATCAATATTCGAAAAGGTTGCGCCGAGCGTGCTGTAGATGGGCCGCGATGGCGCGACGCGCGCGCTCTGCGTCGCGGTTCTTTAGCGCGTCCACGATATCCCGGTGTTGCTGCTGATAGTTAAGTCTTCGCTCCGGGGTGACGATCCGGTCTTTCAGCTTTCCCCATTCCGCCTGGTCGCGCACTGCCGCCACCATGTCGAGCACCTGGATTACGAAGCGGTTGTGCGTGGCCGTAGCCAGTGCCTGATGCAATGCCGCATCCCAGCGTTCGAACTCGTCGAGGGTCTTGGCACGCTCGGCGTTGTCGATGCAGGTTTGCATGCGTTCAAAATCTGCCGGTGTCGCGTTCGTAACGATCAGCTCTGCCAGTGCGGGCTCGATTCGCAGCCGCGCTTCCATGAGCTCGGCAGGGCTGGTGTGAGAAAAATTGTCGGCTGCTCCGTGTGGGCTGGCCGCAGCCGATGCGTTCGCGAGGAAAGTACCTCGTCCAACGTGACGGGTAATCGAGCCTTCCTCTTCGAGCTGCGATAGCGTGCGTCGCACGGCGTTTCGCGGCAGCGAAAATCGCCGGGCCAACTCGCGTTCCGTCGGCAGCCGCCCACCCGGCGCAAGCGCCCTGTCAGAAGCAGCATTCAAGACGAATTCGCGTATTCGCCGTGCGCCGGTCCGCGAGGTGACGCGTGTCATCGAGACAGCCATATGCGCGAGATTGTGCGCGTTGTGAACCAATGAGGTCAATTGGTCTCATTCGTTGACAATTGGTTCGGCGTTGCCTAGCATCGTCGCGCCTCAAGAATAAATCGACCTGCTTCGAGCAGGCTGCTACCACGCCTCAACACCCCGGAGGAGCATGTCCCTGAGTTCCCTGCGCGCCCTCGTGCATTTCCGTCGCCGGTTCTTCGGCGCAGGTGCACAGGCGGTCATGCTTCGCTTCGGCGCAGGCCTGTGAACACTATCGTCACAACCGCCGATGCGGCCGGCGACCCGCGCGTGGCAGCGGCGATCGCGCACTGGGCTCCGCGATTCGTCGCGAATGGCGTGCCACTCTCCGATTTCGAGGAAGTCACGCGATCGATCGCGCGGTGGGAAGACTGGTGTTCCGCATGGTCCGCACGCGCAGCCGTTCACGAGTCGCTCGGGAAGGATGCGCTTGCACACGGTCATCGCTTGTCAGCAGGTGAGCACCTCACACGCGCGGCGGTGTGCTATCACTTTGCCAAGTTCGTTTTTGTTCACGATCTCGCCGAAATGCGTGCGGCGCACCTGAAGGCAGTGGAGTGCCGGCAGGCCGCATTGCCGCACCTTGATCCGCCGGGTGAGCGCGTGGACATCCCATACGGTATCTCAAGGCTTTTCGGGATCCTGCGGAAGCCCCGGAACGTTTCCCGACCGCCGCTCGTGGTGATGTGTATGGGGCTCGATTCGGCGAAAGAGGAAATGGACGCGTACGAATCCATTTTTCTGGCGCGCGGAATGGCCACCCTTGCGTTCGACGGTCCGGGGCAGGGCGAGGCCGAATACGACCTTCCGATCCGTGGCGACTACGAAGTCCCGGTAAAAAGCGTTTTCGACTGGGTTGGAGGACGCGACGATGTGGATGCATCGCGCATCGGTCTCTGGGGCGTGTCGCTCGGCGGGTACTACGCGCCGCGCGCGGCCGCATTCGAGAAGCGTGCGAAGGCGTGCATCGCGCTCTCGGGCCCGTTCGACTGGGCCGATATCTGGGCGGATCTGAACCCGCTCACGCGCGAGGCATTTCGGGTGCGTGCGAATTGCGAAAGCTCAGAGGCGGCGCGAGCCCACGGCGCGAGCTTGACGCTGAAAGGCGTCGCGTCGAACATCACGTGCCCGCTCTACATCGTCGCCGGAAAGCTCGACCGCATCGTGCCGTGGCAGGACGCCGAGAAGCTTGCGCGCGAAGCCAAAGGTCCTGTCGAGCTCGTGATCATCGAAGACGGCAACCACGTTGCGAACAACCGCGCCTATCGATATCGCACCCAGTCAGCGGACTGGATGGCGGAGCTCCTCGGTGTTGCGCCGCCCTGAAAACAAAAAGGAGCAGGAGATGAAATTAGCGACGCACCTCGCCATCATGGGCTTTGCAGCATGCTTCGCCGGCGCTTCCAGCGCCCAGGAATATCCGGTGAAGCCGATCCGGTTCATCGTGCCTTTCGGCCCGGGGAGCGCGACCGATGCGCTTGCGCGAGTCATCGGCCAGAAGATGACCGAGATGTGGGGCCAGCAGGTGATCGTGGAAAACCGGCCGGGGGCGGGCAGCGTGGTCGGCACGGGCGTCGCGGCTAAATCTCCGGCCGACGGGCACACCCTGTTGATGGTTTCCGCGAGCCACGCAATCAATGCGACCCTCTACAGCAAGCTTCCATTCGATCCGGTGAAGGATTTCGCGGGCGTAACGCCGGTTGCGCTGATTCCCAACATCCTGATCGTGCACCCCCTGCTGCCGGTGCGCAACGTGAAGGATCTCGTCGCACTCGCGAAGTCGAAGCCCGGCGAATTCAATTACACCTCGGCAGGCATCGGCTCGAATTCGCACCTGAACGGCGAGGTTTTTCGCAGCACCGCCGGCATCAGGATCGTCCACGTTCCATTCAAGGGATTCGCCGAAGCGATCACGGAAATCATCGCCGGCCGGCTGGAAATGACTTTTGCGCCTTCGATCCTCGCAGCCCAGCACATCAAGGCCGGCAAGGTGCGCCCGCTCGCCGTGGGGACGAGCAAGCGCTCCTCGGCCTTTCCCGAGCTGCCTACGATGGTCGAAGCGGGCGTGCCGGACTGCGTTTTCGACGGCTGGTTCGCGGTCCTGGTGCCGGCTGCTACGCCGAAACCCGTGATCGAAAAGTTGAACGGCGCGATCGCGAATATTCTGCGCATGCCCGATGTTGCGAAGCAGATGCAAAACCAGGGCGCGGACGCGATGGTCATGTCACCCGATGCGTTCGATAAATTCATCCGGTCTGAAGTTGTGAAGCTCGGCAGAATCGTTAAGGAGTCTGGCGCTAAAGCCGAATAAGTCATGACTTCTTCCGCAGCCAAAGACGCGCGCGTCGACATCGCCATCCATCACTGGGCGCCTCGCTTCGTTGCCGCCGGAGTGCCGCTCTCTGATTTTGACGAAGTCACCGCACGGATCGAGAAGTGGGACGACTGGTGTGCCGTATGGTCGCAACGCGGCTCCGAACATGAGGCGTTAGGCACCAAGGCGCTCGCGGATGGCGCCACGCGCTCTGCAGCACAGCATCTCACGCGTGCGGCCCTTTGCTATCACTTCGGCAAGTTCATGTTCGTGCACAAGCCCGAAGAAATGCGCAAGGCCCACGACAAGGTTGTTGCGTGCCGCAACCTCGCCTTGCCGCATCTCGATCCACCGGGAGAGCGTGTTGCGATTCCTTTCGAAGGAAAGACGCTGTACGGCGTGTTGCGAAAGCCTCGCGGTGTGGGCCGTGCGCCGGTCGTGGTGGTCTGCGTCGGCCTGGATTCGACGAAAGAAGAGCTGCACGTGTACGAAGATGTTTTCCTCGATCGCGGCATGGCAACCCTCGTATTCGACGGCCCGGGGCAGGGTGAGGCCGAGTACGACATTCCGATTCGCGGTGACTATGAAGCGCCCGTGAAATCGGTCATCGACTACATCGAGACGAGAAGCGACCTCGATGCAAAGCGTGTCGGCATCGTCGGCATATCGCTCGGCGGTTACTACTCTGCTCGCGCGGCCGCCTTCGACAAGCGCATCAAGGCTTGCCTCTCTTACTCGGGGCCCTACAGCTGGCTCGAGATCTTCGACGGCCGCAACGAGCTCTCGCGCGAGGCGTTCCGCGTGCGGAGTCATTCGAAGACGATGGAAGAGGCGCGCGAAGTCGCGAAAACGCTCACGCTCGAAGGCGTCGCGAAGAACATCACATGTCCCATCTACATCGTGGCCGGTGAGCTCGATCGGCTGACGCCTCCGGAGAATGCCAGGCGCATCGCCGACGAAGTGTCCGGGCCCAAAGTGCTCGATATCATCGAAGGCGGAAACCACGTCGTTAACAATCGTCGCTACATGTATCAGACGCAGTGCGCGGACTGGATGGCAGAGCAGCTGCAACTTCCTAAAAACTAGTGGAGGAGCTTTTGAATCGCTTACTGAAACTCGCGCTGGTCGCGCTGCCGGTGGCAGCGGGCTCCGCGCACGCCGCGGATGCCGAGAGATATCCCGCGCGACCGGTGCGCGTGATCACGGGCTCGGTCGGAAGCACGACCGACCAGATCGCGCGCTTTACCGCGCAGAAGCTTACGGAGCGCCTCGG
>JBKJPI010000104.1:0-3372 GCA_046595235.1 Burkholderiales bacterium
CCGGCATCTCCATTGCCGATACCGTGTTCGACCTGTAGTGGAGATCTTTCGCCACCAGCTCGCAGCCCGCGGCGTATACGAACGCGCGGAAAGCCTCTGCGAGCTGGTGGCGAAAGATCTCCACTACAGGTCGAACACGGTATCGGCAATGGAGATGCCGGTCGGAATTGCCGCAGGGGAGGTCACGAAGCGCGTGCTGGAACATTATGGGGTGCGCATCGCCCGCGGACAGGACCGACTGAAAGAGACCATCATCCGTGTCGGTCACATGGGCGCCATGCAACCGGACATGCTGCTTCGCGGCGTGCGCGCGCTCGCAAGTGTAATGACCGATCTGGGCGCCGACGCGAGGCAACTCGAGTCCGGCGTGGACGCGTGCACCCAGGTACTGTCGCGCGCATCCGACACTGAGACGCCCATTGCCGCCATTCAAGGAGAACACTCGTGAGCTCTGATACTGCACGCGTTGTTGCAGCCTGCACGCTTTGCATCACTGCGGTGATGGCATCGGGGGCCGCTTGCGCTGCTTCTGCATACCCCGCCAAACCGATACGCATCATCGTGCCGTCCCCGCCAGGCGGAGGCAACGACATCATGGCTCGCATCGCCGCGCAGCGCTTGAATGAGAGTTGGGGCACACCGGTCGTCGTCGACAACCGTCCAGGCGCCGGCGGGGCGATCGCGTTCGAATTGGCTGCGCGTGCAGAGCCTGACGGCTACACGCTTCTGCTGGGCAGCACCAATCTCACGGTCCTGCCTGAGATCACCAAGGTCGCCTACCACCCCATCAAGAGTTACGCATCGGTCTCGTTGATGTCGACCGCAATGAACATCCTTCTGGTGCATCCGTCCGTGCCGGCACAGTCAGTGAAAGAACTGATCGCTCTGGCGAAGTCGAAGCCCGGCCAACTGAATTACGCATCGGCCAGCGTTGCCACCTCATCGCACCTCGCCGGCGAGATGCTCAACCTGATGGCCGGAACGAATATCGTCCACATCCCGTACAAGGGCGCCGGACCCGCGCTGGTGGATGTCATATCGGGACAGGTCCATATGCTTTTCAGTAACCCCGCTGCCTCGTTCGGCCATGTGAAGTCGGGAAAGCTGCGCGCGCTCGCAGTGAGCGGGAGCAAGCGCTCGTCGAAGCTGCCCGACGTGCCGACGATCGCCGAGGCGGCGCTGCCCGGGTTCGAGGCGAGCACGTGGTGGGGCATCCTCGCGCCGGCCGGAACGCCGCGTGAAATTGTGAACAAGGCAAACGCGGAACTCGCGCGCGCCCTCACGCAAGCCGAGGTGCAGGAGCGCATCGCCGCTCTCGGCGCGGACCTCGTAGGCGGTCCGCCGCAACGTCTCGCCGATCATCTGCTTTCTGAGATACCGAGGTGGGCGCCCGTCATCCGCGCGGCGAACATCCGGCTGTAGGTGGCTTCGCCGGCGCTCTTGACGCTAGGGCCCCGGACACCCCTCGGGATATGGATATGGGTAACTTCGAAGCATCTGATCTTGCAATATTCTGCTTTGGCGCATTCGTAGCGGCCTTTGTCACCGGCCTTGCCGGTTTCGCCTTCGGGATGGTCGCTGCAGCGATCTGGCTGCATGCGTTGACGCCAATTCAGGCGACGGCGTTGATTGTTGCGTATGCGCTCCTCGTGCAAGGGTATGCCGTCTGGAAACTTCGGCGCGCCTTGAACCCCCACCGGCTGATGCCGTTTATTGTAGGCAGCGCCATTGGCATTCCCGCCGGCATTTTCGTTCTGAAATGGGCTTCGCCATCGGATCTTCGGATTGCAGTAGGGGTGCTGCTCATCCTCTTCAGCCTCTACAACCTGATCCGCCCGAAGTTGCCTGAGGTAAGGCAAGCAGGCTGCGCACTCGACATCACCGTCGGGGTGCTCAATGGCATCCTCGGCGGGTCGACGGGACTGGGTGGGATCTTGCCTGCAATCTGGTGCGGGATGCGCGGATGGAAGAAAGATGAGCAGCGTGCCGTCTTTCAGCCGACCGCAGTCGCGACGTTCCTGATGACGATCATCTGGCTTGGCGGCGCAGGCGCACTCTCTGCCGACATCGGCTGGCTGTTTGTTATCGGCTTGCCGGCGCTGTTTGCCGGCAGCTGGCTCGGCTTGAAACTCTATGGCCGGCTCGACGAAGCAACTTTTCGGAAGGTCGTGCTCACCGTGCTTCTCGTTTCAGGTGTGGCTCTAGTCACGATGTCGAGGTGACCCTGCAATGACGCTCATGCTTGAACTTCAACGCACTATCCGGCGAGCTCCGTGCCGAACTTCACGGACAGAGCGCGCCCCGTCTGGCAGGATGTCCTCACCATTTGTTCCTCCCTTTCCTGGCCGCAGTTTTTCGCGGCCGCTTTTTTTGGTACCACCGTCAAACTGGTTTGATGGTGTTACGGATGGGGAGGTCAGGGCTTGAGGAAGGCAGCTGCGAAATCTACGGCGGGAACGGGTTTCGACTTTAGATAGCCCTGAAATTCATCGCAGCCCTGCGCGCGCAGAAAACCCAACTGCTCCTCGGTCTCTACACCTTCGGCTACGACGCTCAGCTTGAGGCCGTGCGCCATGGCGATGATCGCCGTTACCACGGCGCCTTCGCCGGCGTCACCCTTGATTTCCATGATGAACGAGCGGTCGATCTTGAGCTCGTCCAGCGGAAACTTGTGGAGATAGCTCAACGACGAGTAGCCCGTACCGAAGTCGTCGATCGAAAGCTTCGCGCCGGTCGCCTTGATCTCGCTCAACGTCGTCATGTTCGCTTCCGCGTTTTCCATGATGACGCCTTCGGTCAGCTCGAGTGTGAGCTTCTGCGGATCCGCGCCTGTTGCCGCGAGGATGTCCGTGAAGATCCTGGCGAGGTTTCCTTCCCTGAACTGGTGACTCGAGACATTAACCGCGATTCGCGGCACGCGTAATCCGGCTGCGCGCCACACTTCGGATTGCCTGCACGCATCGCGCATAACCCATTCGCCGAGCGGCACGATGAGGCCGTTCTCTTCCGCGAGCGCAATGAATTCGAACGGGGGTACGAGCCCGCGCTCGGGGTGCTGCCAGCGAACCAGTGCTTCAGCGCCGATCACGAGGCCGCTTCTGATCTCGACTTTCGGCTGGTAAAAAAGGCGCAGCTCGTCGCGCTCGATTGCAAGTCGCAGCTCTTTGCCTATGCGCAGCTTATGCAGCGCGCGCGCATTGAGCTCCGTCGAATAGAAGCGCGATGTGTGCTTGCCGCTTTCTTTTGAAAAGCGCATCGCCGCGCCAGCGTTCTTGATGAGCGTGTCGGGCGTGACGCCGTCAGCCGGGAAGAGCGCGATTCCGATGCTGCAGGTCACCACAACTTCGTGAAGGTTCGCGTAAAAAGGCAACG
>JBKJPI010000149.1:0-8994 GCA_046595235.1 Burkholderiales bacterium
CTTCCGTGGGTGAAGCGCGGGCATCATACACCCGTCGTGCTGCAGTCCGGCGCTGCTAAAATACAATCTCTCCGCTTACTTTATCCAATGTCCACTGACCCGAACGAGATTGGCTGCTCTGTCGTTTGTTGGGCAGGGCCTGAGAAATGTTCATCACAAGTGCTGTCGCATCGCGACCGGAGCCCAGCGATCGTGCCCCGCCGAAAACGCGCTCGCGCTTCCTTACGGGCCGCGTTTGAACACCTTGCGTGAAGAAGAAGTCGTGGTTCTGGACACGTGCCCCGGCTGTTCAGGCCAACGCCTGCATACGCTTTTGCCGCCGGCGGTGCGCCGAATCTTCGTGACCGATGGGCCGGAGATGTCCGCGCGCATCGGGGTTTGTGCGTGCAAAACCTGCGGGCTCATCGTGCTGAATCCGCGACTTTCCACAGCCTCACTGGGGCGTTATTACGCGCGACAGTCGCGAATGCCCCGCGAATCGATGGCGCCGGATTCGCCGATTGCTCGGATGATGAGCGACCAGATCGAACTCATCCTGCATCAGAAAACTCTCGCGCCCGGCGCCGCAGTGCTCGAGATTGGATGTGCCGAAGGGTACTTCCTCGACCGCCTGCGACAGCGGGTGCCCGGCATCGAGGTCAGGGGGATCGAACCCTCTGCTCGGTACGCCGAAAGCGCGCGCCGACGGATGCCACACGCGGCTATACAAGAGCGCATCCTCGACGCCGCGGCGCCCGCGGACCTGGGTACGCACGACCTCGTCGTCGTGAGGCACGTGCTGGAGCATCTGCCGCAACCCGTTGCCGATCTGAAGCTGATTCGGCGGCTGCTGTCGCAGGCGGGCGTCATTTACATCGAGGTGCCGGACGTCGCAAATATCCCACCCGCGATCTACTACTACTTCCACCACGAGCATCTCACGTACTTTTCGCGCGAGACCATGGAAGCATGTCTTGCTCGCGCAGGACTACGCATTCTCGCGTTGCAGCAGTTCAGGGGCTACGAACCCGGTTCCGGCTTTGCGTATCCTGTGCTCCGCGTGCTTGCAACCGCCGGTGACGCGGGAGCGGCGAAAAATTATCCGCTGCAGCCCGACGCCATCTGGCGCAGGTTCAAGGCGAACGAAACAGCGTTCCTCAATCAGCGCCTCGGGGCGGCAACAACGAAGCTCGACGCTGCGATCCGGGCCGGGAAGCGCCTCGCACTGTTCGGGGCCGGCCCACATACGGTCGACCTCCTCCATCGCCTGGAGCCGGTGACATATCCCTGGATGATGGCGTTCGACAACCATCCCGGAAAAACGGGCAAGTTGCTTTGCGGCATACCGATCGTGGCGCCGACGCGCGAAGCTTTCGACAGCGTCGATACGGTACTCGTCTCTTCACTCGAGTTCGAGCGGGAAATGGTCGGGCAAATGAGGGCGATCGCCGGGGAGCGGCTCGAGATCATCCCACTTTACGCTGGAGCCGAGGGGTGACTGATCTCGAGCGGCTGCTCGGCGCCGCCTACCAGAGCGTGGGGGCATACACGCCGGATATTCTTTATATCTACACCGATTTTCGGCATTTCGGTGTGCACATGGCCGGTTTTCCCGACCGCGATTCTTTTTGTGCGGCGATCGTGAGGCCGCTGCTGACACGCGGGAAAACGATCGTTCTGACTACGTTTACATATACGAGCGAGGGACGCTTCGACGTTCTGACTACACCGACTCGTCTCGGAGCCATGAACAAGTGGATCACGCATCAGCCGGGCGTCTGCCGCTCCGAGCACCCGATGTTCTCCCTCGCAGCGCTCGGCCCCCAGGCGGAACTCGTGACGTGCGTCGGAAAAAGCGCCTTCGGGTTCGACAGCGTGTATGCGAGGCTTGCCGGACGCAATGCTGCTTTTCTACACGTCGGCCGCCCCGTCGCGTTAGGAAATACCCTTCTACACCACGTGGAGCAGCAGTGCGGCGCCACTTATCGCGTCCACAAGGCTTTTCGAACAGAGGTATATCGTGGGATTGATTACGTCGGTACGGATTACACCGCGCTGGTCAGGCGGCGTGACGTTCCCGGAGAAACTTTCGAGTTCGATTTCACACGTGCGTCGGCAGGTCTCTTCGAACGAGGGCTCGTGGAACAGGTGGGACGTGACGAGGACCTCAGTAACGTTTCGTGTTACGCATTCGACGAGACACGTGATTTTCTGAGCAACGCGTTTCATGCGGATCCACGTATTTTCATAAAATCAGGCTTTATTCAGTACTAGCCCGCGGTGGAGACAGCAAGTGAGCTATAGCGAAAAGGAAATGAAGTTGGCCCAGTTCTTCGTCGAGCGCGAAGGCGCGGGCGTTCTCGATGTCATTCGTGACATCGATTTTTTCGACGCGGGAATCATGGATTCTCTCGATCTCGTCAGCCTCGGTGTTTTCATCGAGAAGACATTCGGCAGGAAGATCGACCTCACCGATCCCGACACGCTCACGGCTGCGCGCCGCTTCGATTCTCTAATGGCGCTGCTGGACCGCTAGCAGCATGAAAATCCACCATCTCGGCATCGTGGTGGCAGATGTAGACGAGGCACTCAACGCCTTGGGCCTCGATCGGTCCGCGATCAGCGAAACCGTTCACGACCCCGGGCAGAAGAACAACCTGCATTTCATTCATCTGCCCGAGAACGATATGTGGCTCGAGCTCGTGGAGCCGTGTGCAGATGACGCGACGACGGCGCGCTTCGCGACAAAGTTCGGTATCGGCCTGCATCATCTTGCGATGGCGAGTGACGACTTGCAGGCGACCGAGCAGACCTACTCCGCACGTCCGGCGAATTTCGTGCTCGGCCGTTACGAAATTGCCGTTCAGTCTTTCGGCGGACGCATCCGGACGTTGTTCATTGCGGTCAAGGGGCTCATCCTGGAGTTCGTGAAAGTTGAGCGCTGAAGGTATCTCGGCGTTCACACGGATCTGGTCAGACGCACGAGCCCATCCTGAAAAAGTCGTTGTTCGCGACTCCGAACGCGCGTGGACGTGGCTCGAGCTGCTCGGTGTTGCCGCCGGCTATGCAGCCGCCATTGACAGCGCAGCTGCCGGGCGTCCGACGCCGATCGTTCCCATCATCGCGGATCGCAGCGGACACGCCATCGCAGCGATATTGGGCACACTGCTCAGCGGGCGAGCTTTCGCGCCACTATCCGGACAGCAGCCGGCAGCACGTTTAGAGAAATGCCTCGACGCGCTCAGGGCGGGGCTTGTCATACAGCTCGACGGGCAACCTTCGCTCGCTGCAGGCAGAGTTGTAGTGACCCTTCAGCCAGGCGCCGTCAGCAAATCATGCGCTCTGCCGGTGGAGCTGGCGGCGCCCGCGGCGGATCAGCTCGTGTACGTGCTGTTTACCTCGGGCTCTACCGGCACGCCGAAAGGCGTCGTCGTCGACTGGGGCAATATCGAAAACACGATGTTGTGGTCACAAGACATGCTCGAGTGGCGGCCGGAAGACGTCATCGGGTGCGCCGCGAACCTCTTCTTCGACATTGCGATGTTCGACGTTTTCACGACGCTGTATTTCGCTGTGCCGATGTCAATCTATTCGAGCCCGTCAGACGTTAGTCGTGTCACTGAAGAAACGGCGCGCTTCGGCGTCACTTCGGTGTTCTCGGTCCCCACTTTCTTCTCGCAGCTTTGGAGGAGCGGAAAGCTCGGCGACGCCAGGCTTGCGAGCTTGCGCCGCATCGTCTCAGGCGGCGATTTCTTTCCGGTCGCCCACGTTCTGGGCTGGCTCGATGCCCGTCCGGACACAGCTATCTACAACGTATGGGGTCCCACCGAGACATCGATCGTCAACACCATGCACAAGGTCGATGCCGCCGATGTGGAGCGCCTGCGCGGTGGGCACTTCCCCCCAGTCGGCCGTGCGCATTCGCGAATGCCGTTCGCTCTGCTCGATGAAAGCGATCGCGTGGTAAACGAGCCCGGCAAGCGCGGTGAGATCTGCATGCTTGGGCGCTGCGTCACGCGAGGCTACCTTGACGACCCTGAGAATACCGCCCGCTCGTACAACCTTATCGATGGTGAGCGCGCTTTCCGCACGCAGGATCTGGGTTACATCGACGCAACCGGCAATCTCTTTATCATTGGGCGAATGGGCTCGACCGTCAAGGTTGCGGGCTACCGGGTCGACCTGAATGAGGTCGAGCATGCCGCAGCCGCCGTACCGGGCGTGCATTTCGCCTGCGCATTCGTGCAGGAGGTCAGCGGCGACATCAAGGAGATCTGGATCGCGGTCGAGCTCGAGCGCACGGACGCCTGTCTCGACATCTTCGCCATGAAGCAGCGCCTGCGCACGATACTTCCGCCTTACATGGTGCCGAAGCGCGTGCTCGTGTGGGACGATCTCCCGCGCAACGCGAACGGAAAAATAGACCGCCGCGCAGCGGCACGAAAGGCGCTGGCTTGAAAGGTTTCGTCCTCGCGCAGGAGGGCGTCGTCGAGTCCGGGTGGATCGATAGCAACGGCCACATGAATATCCGCTGGTACGCGGCGATCTTCGATGAAGGCACGGCATTCATCCTCGACCAGTTGAGTCTGGAGCGGATTGGGACCGCCGCCGACCGTCCGACTATCATGGCAAGCCGCGTTTACGTGGAGCACAGGAAGGAAATGTTCGAAGGCGAATCATGGCAGCTCTGGTCAGGGCTCGCGTCCATTTCGCGTGGCGGGGCGACGATCTCGCATCGACTGAGGTGTGGCCGCGCCGTGAGGGCGACGTGCGATATCAGAGGCGTCGTTGTCGCACGCTCCACGCGCACGAGGAGGGATCTCCCCGAGCGGATCATCAAGGACGCGCAGCGCCTCCTCATTCCGGGCATCGCGGACCGATTCGCGCTTGCTCGATGATTACGTTCGATTTTTAAGCGTCGGCCGTGAAGCAGGAAACGCTCGAGATCCGCGGCTACAAGAAGCTCGACGACGTCATGCGCCAGCTGGAGAAGTGCCTTCCCGCGCAGGTGCGCCCCACGCTCGGGTATGGGGTCGGCACGCTCGTAGATCGACTCTGCCAGAAGATCACGATGATCATGACCGTGCCGTTCCTGCGGGAAGGCGTCATTCGTCACATCAACGGTTCGCCGTCCTTTCCCTCGGACGATCGCACGTTCACTGCGGGCGACATCATGGTCGAAACCGCGGTCGGGCACGTGAGGCCGCGAGCGCAGCTCCTGTTGCGGCACGTCGCACAGTTTCTGGCGCTGTGGACTGCGTTCGTAGCAGCTTGGGCGGTGTCAGTCGTGACGGCTCGGCGAAGCCCACCTGTGCTTTTACTTTTCGGAGTTGCGGCCGCTGACCTCATGTTCAAAGGCAACGACGCGCGTTTCATCGATTTTTGCAGGCGGGGGCCGCTCGAGCCGCTGCGCACCGCGAAAAGGCTCATCGTACACACGCCGCACAAGATCATTGCGACGCGGCCTGAAGAGGCCACTTACACGCGATTCCCGCTAATGCACATGTTCGCGACGCAGCGGATCGGCCTTAGCAGCTCCCTTTTCTTTCTGGCTGAGCATGCACACGCCCTGTGGGCGTTCTTATCGGCTCTTGTTCGCGCGCCCATTCACAGCGTCCTTTGGCGTGACTTCGCCGAGCATGCGGCTGCAGCTGCGCTCAACCGGTCCCGCTGCATAGACACGGTCGTCATAACCAACACGAACTGGCTTCAGCAGCTCCTGTGGATGAATGCCCTCGAGGCGAGGCACTTCAAATGCCACATGGCGCTCTATTCCCTGAACAGTCACGCCATCGTGTATCGGGGCGACCCGGTCGATCATGCTTACCCGGGCTTACGGCAGCTCAAAGTCGACGATGTGTGGGTATGGAACGAACCGTATCGTGCTCGGCTCGCCGCGGATGGAGTGACGGCTCCCACCGTCGTGGTCGAACCGATACTTTGGTACCTGCCTGAGTGCGCGCAAAGCGAGGGGCTCGCTGAAGGAATTACGCTTTGCGTTTTCGACGTTCAACCGAAGACGACTGAAGCGTCCCGTGCCGGGGGCTCGCTGGTGAACTACTACAACACCGACACTGCAGTCCGTTTCCTGGACGATATCGTTCGCGCCCGCGACAGGGTTGCTGAGCAAACGGGAGCCGAAATACGTATCGTTCTAAAGCACAAACGCCCTGCAACGTGGCAGCACGATCCGCGGTATTTCGACCACGTTGAAAAGCTCCTCACGACTGCGTCCGGCCTGGAGCTGGCGCCCAGCGATTCAAACGTCTATGCGCTGATCTCGCAAAGCCAGCTCGTCATTGCGCCGCCTTATTCGTCTCCGGCCTACGTCGCCGCACACGTCGGAGTGGCTGCAGTTTTTTACGATGCGACGGGAGAAGTGTTGCCGACGCACGCGCCGCATCCAATGATTCGCTTCATAGATCGACCCGGCAGCCTCGAATCAGCTATCGGTGAGCTCGCGACCGCCGCCCACGGGGCGCCCACGCCGCCGACTCGCCTCGCGGCTTCTACCCGAGCGCCTCTTTCATGACTCGATAGGGATTCGCCGTCAGCAGACCTTTGTTCGCGAATGCGTCGACCCAGTATCGGAAATGCGTCAGTGCAATGTCTTTCTCGATTGCGAGCTGCACGAACGAGGTCCGATTGTCGATGCTGTACATGACGTCGATGAATGAATTCCATATCGGAAGCAGGGACGAATCGGCGCGCCAGTCCGGGTGCAGACCGTGTCCCGACAAAAAGATCGGCCCTGGCTGATTCAGAACCGGCACGAAATCGACTTCTGCCCAGTCGATAATCGCCTGCAGCACGTCTCGCGCTTCACGCAGGCGCTCGACGTCGATCAGCGCGAGGTTGTCGTCGCTGGTGTGATATTCGGGATAGGGGTAGCGCGTAATGGAGAAGGTCGGTATCTCGACACCCGGGCTGTCCAGCACTTTCTCGTCGTTCGCAGCGCTTTTAAGAAAAGGCACGATCTTGTGCGGAAGCCCCGATGCCTTGAGCACCGCGGCTAAGAGACCGTCCCAGTAAGTCACGCCTTTGCGTGTGCGCTGCGCCACCAGTGGACCGGGCGTCCCAAGCATCTCCGTGAAGCACGCGCCTACCGTCGTCGAGATGGCTTCTGGATGATTTGCGAGGTACGCGAGGCTGCCGATCGTCTCGGGCACGACGAGCAGAAGGTACGAATACTTGCGGTGAGAGCGCAATGAAAGCCGCTTCAGGATATCGACCGCGACCGCGAGGCCGGTCAATGAGTCGTTGACCTGCAGCGGATGGCAAACGTCGGCGCATATGAGAAATGTTTCTTGCGATTCACCCGCGAGAAAGTACGTGAGCACGTTCAGAGTGCCGCCTTCGAACCGGCTCGTGATCTCGACGTCGTAGGAATCCGCGGTGAACCGCTCCCTCCACGCGTGAGGAATGCAGAACCCCCAGTCACGGTTGTAGAACGCAAAACGGAACGGGATGCTTTCCGGGCGTTCCGGATCGGAATGAAGGTGCTTCAGGAGCTCGTCCCGGCCGACGGTGGCGCGAAACGGCTGCGAATAATTGACAACGTGCAATGCGTTCCACTCGCTGTCGATGAGTGTCTCGCCATTCGACCGGACGGTAGCGCGACCGATCTCCCAGCGTTGCGGCAGCGTCCACGACCATGCGCCAGACCCGCATGCAAAACCTTCAATGGCGGCACCTGGCAAATGTTCTTTGACGATGCGCAGCGCCTCATCGGTGTCTGCGCATGCGAGCGTCCGCTTCAATGGCGCGAGCCGCGCCAGAAGCTCCATCATGTCGATCTCGTCGGGGTATTGCGTCATACGTTCCGTTCGCCGTCGTCGTTAGAAGCGACGCTCTCATTGTGCGCGGTGCTCGGTGCACGAGAGCAATCCGACTCACACCATCGCAGCAGATCCGCCGGAGTGAGTACATTCGCAGGCACTGTCACGCCGCCAAGCTCGAGCGCGTGCACGATCCACTCCACGCAATTCATGTCGTCCGGATCGCATGAGCGGACCGAGCGCAATGTACGCACGAAGTCCGGCGCATCTTCAGTGAGGTGCCAGCCTTTGCGCGCCTTTTCCTGCCTGATGATCGCCGGAGTCAGAAGTCCCGGCCGTTGCAGGTGCTCGAGCGCTCCGACCGGATCTTTCAGGGTGATGTCGAAATAGACCGGTTCGCCTTTCGGCAGCGACGGTGCGTTCCAGGGGACGACACGGGCCCCACGCAACGACAGATCGCCGAGTCCGTGACCCGGGATCGAGAGGCCTGCGTGGTTTGCTTTGCCGCGAACCAGAAAAATTACGATCTGCCAGTGCCGCCGGTCTTCTGTTTGCCCGGTCGAAGCGGCGTTCATGCGGCCGCGGCGCTAGAGCGCCAGAGCATGCGGACTGCGTCAGGGCGCCCGCTGTCATCAGCTGTCACGACGAATCCCGCTTTTTCGTAGGCTCGCCGCGCACCGACATGATCGCGCGCAACCCCAAGGATCACTTCGCGAATCCCGCGATGGGTCGCAAGCCATTCGTTCGCGCGCGCGATCACCTCGGCCGCTGCACCCGTTCCCCGCCACGCAGGATCGCCGATCATGATGCCGAGAACAGCCTGCGAGCTTGCGCGATCGATGGGCTCGAACTTGACATTACCAATGTGCGTATCCGATTCGTGCGTATGAATGCCGAGAAAGAGAACGTCGGTTCTATCTTGGCGCGCAGCGATGTATTCGCGCAGCTCATCGACTGAAGGCGCCGCTGCCGCGGCATAGATATAGCGCTGCACCTGTGGATCGTTAAACCACGACGCATAACGCGGCGTTGCGTCGGATGGCTGGAGCGGCCTCAGGACGAAACGTTCGGTCTCGATGCGGACATCTTCGGAAGCTTTCAACCGAGCATGTCCCACGACAGCGGCTCCCCGCGTTTCACATCACGCTTGAGCGGGCGTCCGAGAAAGCGATCGATGTGTTTGGGGGGCAGCCCGTAACCAGGCCGTACCGCGCGGACGTTGTGGTCGCTGAAGATC
>JBKJPI010000254.1:0-5933 GCA_046595235.1 Burkholderiales bacterium
CTCGTACTCTGCGGTCGCCTTCTCCGACAGGTAGTGGACGGCGCGGTGGATGTTCGCGTGCTCCGCCGACTGATACTGAACGATACGATCCATCACCGGCCGGGGCATCTGGCTCGACGCGGCGTTGTCGAGAAACACGAGCGGCTTTCCGTGCACCTCGAGATCGAGGATCGGAAAATCAGTCCGTATGCGGTTGATATCGAGCGCGCCGGCACTTGCGGGCACTGCGTGGTGTCTGGCAGTCACAGTGGTCTCGATCAAGCTGCGGCGCCGGTTTGAGCCATCACCGTGCGCTCGAGCCGCTTGACCACCGAGCGTAGCGGTATGCGCTCGATCACAGCGGCGCCGAACGCGTAAGTCAGAAGATTGCGGGCGGCACGTTCGGCAAGGCCGCGGCTCGTGAGATAGAAAAGCTGCTCCGCATCGAGCTGCCCAACCGTCGCCCCGTGCGCACACTTGACGTCGTCGGCGAAGATCTCGAGCTGGGGCTTGGTATCGACCGTGGCCTTGTCCGAAAGGAGAAGGTTACGGCTCTGCTGCGAAGAGTCGGTGGATTGCGCACCGGGACGCACGTGTATCTTGCCGCTGAACACCGCGTGAGCCGCGCCGTCGACAATCGTCTTATGCAGCTGAACGCTACGACCATGCGGCTGTGCATGATCGATGACGGTATGGCTGTCCGCGAGCTGGCGCGCAGAGATGAGCGCGAGCCCGTCCATCTCCGCGTTGGCGCCTTCACCGTTCAACACGACCCTCAAGTCAAAACGCGACAGCCGCGCGCCAAGGGTGATCGTCTGGGAAACGTAGCTCGCATCTTTTGCCACGTCGACCGCGCACGTGGCGATGTGGAAAGCCCGTGCGTTCTCGCGCTGGAGCTTGATGTGCCGCAGGCGCGCAGTCGGAGCCAGCGCGATTTCGGTGACGGCATTGGTAAGGTGAGCATCTTCAGTCAGGCTGATGTATTCCTCGACCACGGTGCAATCGCATCCGCTCTCTGCAACGACGATGAGCCGCGGGTAGGATGCGGTGTTCGCCTGCGTTGCGACGAAAAGGAGATGCACCGCTGTGTCGCACGCCGCATTCTTCGGAATGACAACCGCGGCTCCATCGCGCAAGTGGGCGGTGTTCAGCGCTGCGAAGACGTTGCTGTCGACTGCGGCAAGCTTTGCAAGGTGCGGCTCGAGGCGCTGCGGTTCGGTGTTCAGCGCTTTCGACAGCGGCATCACACGTGCCCCCGGACCGCTTTCCGCGGTTTTGGAAAGCTCAGGCGCGTAAACACCATCGATGAAGACCAGGCGAGTCCCCGCTTCGGGGACCGCGCACGGTTCGATCGCAGCAGCATCGACTCTCCCCGGCTTGCCCGCGGCGCTCAACTGAACGCGCGTGAGCGCGGTGAGATCGGTAAACCGCCACTCTTCGTCGCGGGTGGTCGGTACCGAAAGCGCGTTAGCCTGCTCGAGCGCGGCGCCGCGCCGTGCGTCGAGCCACGCGTGCGCACTTCCGGGCAGCTCGCGCGTGCCGCTGAGCAACCCTTCGATATACGGGTGTACTGCCGTGGTCATGTTCTCTCGCATCAGGCAGGCGTTTTTTGCGCGCTGTCGCGGCTGGCCCGGTCTTCGTCCACGACCCAGTCGTAGCCGCGGCTTTCGAGCATCAGCGCAAGCTCCTTGTCCCCGGTCTTGATGATGCGTCCGCTTTCCATCACGTGCACGTAGTCGGGCACGATGTAGTTGAGCAGGCGCTGGTAGTGCGTCACGAGGATGAAGCCGTTGTCGTTGCGCCGCAGGCTGTTGACCCCGCCGGCGACCACGCGCAAGGCGTCGATATCCAGGCCGGAATCCGTCTCGTCAAGGATCGCAAGCGTCGGCTCCAGCACGGCGAGCTGAAGAATCTCGTTCCGCTTTTTCTCCCCGCCGGAGAAGCCTTCGTTGACGCTGCGGTCGAGGAAGGCCGGGTCCATTTCGAGAAGCTTCAGCTTTTCGCGAATGTAATCGTCGAATTCCAGAGGGTCGAGCTCGTCTTTCCCGCGGGCGCCGTGAACCGTGTTATATGCAAGGCGCAGGAACGCGCTGTTCGATACACCCGGAATTTCGACGGGATACTGGAAGCCCAGAAAAACGCCTGCACGCGCGCGCGCTTCAGGCGCGATCGAGAGCAGGTCTTTGCCTTCGAAGAGCACGGTGCCGCCGGTCACCTCATAGGCCGGGTGACCCGAAAGCACCTTCGCAAAGGTGCTTTTACCCGAGCCGTTCGGGCCCATGATCGCGTGCATCTCGCCCGCGCGGATCGTGAGATCGATGCCCTTGAGGATCGGTATCCCGGCCACATTTGCGGTCAGTCCGCGAATCTCGAGCAACGTTTTGCCAGTGTTGTTCTTCATCCGACGCTGCCTTCGAGCTTAAGTCCGAGAAGCTTGGTTGCCTCAACCGCGAACTCCATCGGCAGCTGCTGGAAAACGTCTTTGCAAAAGCCGTTGATGATCATCGACACGGCTTCTTCGGTGCCGACACCGCGGCTCTGGAAATAGAACAGCTGATCTTCGCCGATCTTCGACGTCGTCGCTTCGTGCTCGACGATCGCCGTGGGGTTGTTCACCTGGATATACGGAAACGTATTCGCAGAGCACTTCTGCCCGATGAGCATCGAATCGCACTGCGAGTAGTTCCGCGCGCCGGCAGCCTTGGCGCCGATCTTCACCAGACCGCGGTAGCTGTTGTTCGAGCGACCCGCCGAAATGCCTTTACTGACGATGGTGCTGCGCGTGTTCTTGCCGATATGCACCATCTTCGTTCCGGTGTCGGCCTGCTGCATGTGATTCGTCAGTGCGACCGAATAGAACTCGCCAATGGAGTTGTCGCCCAACAGCACGCAGGATGGGTACTTCCACGTGATCGCGGAGCCCGTCTCGACCTGTGTCCACGAGATCTTGGAGCTCACGCCTTTGCACAATCCGCGCTTGGTGACGAAGTTGTAGATGCCGCCCACCCCGTTCTCGTCCCCCGCGTACCAGTTCTGCACGGTCGAATACTTGATGTCGGCATTGTCCAACGCGACGAGCTCGACCACTGCCGCATGAAGCTGGTTGGTGTCGAACCTCGGCGCTGTGCAGCCTTCGAGATACGAAACTGCTGCACCTTCTTCGGCGATGATGAGCGTACGCTCGAACTGCCCCGACTCTTCTGTGTTGATCCGGAAGTACGTCGAGAGCTCCATCGGACACTTAACGCCCTTCGGGATGAACACGAAGGAGCCGTCGGTGAAGACCGCGGAGTTGAGCGCCGCATAATAGTTGTCACCGTCGGGCACGACGCTGCCGAGGTACTGGCGGACGAGCTCGGGATGATCGCGCACTGCGTCCGAGATCGAGCCAAAGATGACGCCAACCTTGGCGAGCTTGTCCTTATAGGTGGTTGCCACCGAAACCGAATCGAAAATGACGTCGACCGCGACGCCCGCGAGAGCTGCGCGCTCGTGCATCGGCACGCCGAGCTTTTCGAACGTGCGCAGGAGCTCGGGATCGACTTCGTCCATGCTGAGCTTTTTCTTCGGCTTCGGCGCCGAGAAATAAATGATGTCCTGGAAGTCGATCTTCGGGTACGTCACGTTCGGCCAGCGCGGCTCTTCCATCGTGAGCCAGTGCCGATACGCCTTCAGTCTGAAGTCGAGCAGCCACTCCGGCTCGCCCTTCTTGGACGAGATCATCCGGATCGTGTCTTCGCTAAGCCCTTTAGGCGCAGTCTCGGACTCGATGTCCGTACGAAAACCGTGCTCGTAAGGCTTGTTGACGAGCTGTTCGAGTACGCTGCTCACGTCGTACCCTTCACACTGAAGCTCTCGCCGCAGCCGCACATGGAATCCACGTTCGGGTTCTCGAACTTGAACGCCTGCTTAAGACCTTCTTTCACGTAATCGAGCGTCGACCCGCTAAGGACGCCAAGGCTTCTTGCGTCCACGATCACGCGGGTGCCGTGCGACTCGAAAAGGTGATCTTCGGCGCCCACGTCGTCCGCATAGTCATAGGTATACGCGAAGCCGGAGCAGCCCACCTTCTTGATGCCGACGCGTAAGCCCATGCCGCGGCCGCGTTTGGCGAGCTGTACCTGGATCTGTTTCGCTGCACTCTCAGTCAGATGAATTGCCATTGTCTATCCTCGTCATACCGCCATTGCGGTCATGCTTTTGAGCCGCTTCACGAGACCCTGAACGGTTTGCAAAAAGCTTTCCACGTCTGCGGCCGTATTGCCCGCGCCAAGGCTCAGGCGCACCGCGCCGCGCGCAAGCTCCGGTTCCACGCCCATCGCAAGCAGTGTGGCCGAAGGTTCGGTGCTCGCGCTCGAGCAGGCAGCGCCGGCGGCGACTGCGAAACCGAGCTTGTCGAGCTCGACGACCAGCGTTTCACCATCGATATGAGGAAACGCGAAATAAGTGGTGTTCGACACGCGGGGCGCGCGCTCGCCAAAGATCGTTGCCCCGATCTCGTGCAAGCCTTGTTCGAGGCGCTGACGCAGCTGCCCGAGACGTGCCGCAAGGTCGACTCTGCGCGAGGCAGCCAGCGCGCTCGCCGCACCAAAGCCGACGATCCCAGGAACGTTCTCCGTACCCGAGCGCATGCCCTGCTCGTGTCCGCCGCCGGCGATAATCGGCTTTAACTCGAGGCGCTTGTCGACGATCAATGCGCCGACGCCTTTGGGTCCGTAGATCTTGTGGGCTGACACGCTCATCGCATGCACGTTGAGCGCGCGGAAATCGACTTCGATCTTGCCGAGCGCCTGCACGGCATCGGTGTGGATCCACGCACGCGCAGCTCGAGCGAGCTCCGCGACACCAGCGACATCCTGGATCACACCGGTTTCGTTGTTGGCGTACATGACCGACACGAGGCCCGTGCGCTCTTTCATTGCAACCGCGACGTCCGCGAGATCAACCTGCCCATCCGATGAAACCGCTAGCTTGCGTACGCTCCACCCCGTCCGCGTGAGCTCCTGCGTCGGTTTCGCGATACACGGGTGCTCGATGCCTGACACTGCAATCTGACCCGGCTTGAGGAAACCCGCCGCGCCTTTGATGAACAGATTGTTGGCTTCGGTTCCGCCGGACACGAACACGACCTGCGAAGCCTGCACGTTGACGAGCGCCGCGATCTGCTCGCGCGCAGCGTTCACGGCGTTGCGTGCGTTCGTGCCCAGCTCATGCCGGCTCGACGCATTTCCGTACTGCTCCCGCATGAACGGCAGCATCGCCTCCAGCACGCGCTCGTCGAGCGGAGTCGTGGCGTTATGATCGAAATACACGTGCTTCACGTCGTTTCTGCGTGCTTAAACTGACACCGGAATGCTTTTGCCGGAGCTCGGACGCATATCGCGCACCGTGCTCACCGTCGATGCGCTGGCGCGCTGCTTTTCCACGAGCTCGTGGAGCGTGACCGACTCGAGGTAATCGAAAATGCGGGTGTTGAGCGTCGCCCACAAGTCATGGGTCAGGCACTTCTGTTCATCCCGGCAATTCTCCTTGCCGCCGCACTGCGTCGCGTCGATCGGCTCGTCCACGGCAAGGATGATGTCAGCCACTGAGATGCGCAGCGTGTCCTTGCCCAGGCGATAACCGCCACCCGGGCCGCGAACGCTGTCCACGAGCCCTTTACGCCGGAGCTTGCCGAAAAGCTGCTCCAGATAAGAGAGCGAGATCTTCTGGCGCGAGCTGATCTCGGCGAGCGTCACCGGCCCCCCGCTGTCGCGGAGCGCGAGATCCACCATAGCGGTTACAGCAAACCTGCCTTTGGTCGTGAGCCTCATCGGGTTACCTCTGGGTTTGTAATTAGAATCAATGTCTTAGCGTAGAATAAATGTCAGACTAATTTAGTCGACTATACGCTTTCCCGACTGATTCAGTCAAGTATTCGGCTGACCTTGTCGAGCGCAGTGCCCGCGCGCTCG
>JBKJPI010000313.1:0-12022 GCA_046595235.1 Burkholderiales bacterium
TCGGCCAGGCCGTGGACGCGGCAGATGCCGTCGGTCACCGAAATAACCGTGCCCTGCGTGCGCGCTTCGAGCGTGCCGCCGAGATTCTGAATCCGGCTTTTGATGAGTTCGCTGATCTCGGAAGGATTGAGCTGCATCTTGTGACTCCAGCTTGATTGTGCCGACGCGTGCGTCACGCGCCGGTAATGAATTGCCCTTATCCATCAGGACAAGAGGGTGATACTCAATGCGCGAGGGCGGTCGCCATCGCATCCAGCCTGCCGCGCACAGTGGCATCGATAACCTTGTCCCCTATCACGATGCGCGCCCCGCCGATCAGCTCGGCGTCCACTTCAACCGACGCACTGACTTTGCGTCCGAACTTCGACTCGAGTGCCGACACGAGGGTCCGCGTCTGCTCATCGCTCATCGGTAATGCGGAAACAATTTTCGCCTCGACGACACCTTCGTGCTCGCGCCTCAAATCTTCATAGAGCGCGCGAATCTGCGGCACAAGCTCGAGCCTGCCATTCTGTATCAGCACCTGCACGAAGTTGCGTCCATTCCCGTCGAGCCTTTCTCCGAGCGCACCGAGAATCAGTGCTTCGAGCGCACCTTCGTTGACGTTCGGGTCGCCGATGCGCGACGCGAATTGCTCGTCGACTACGATTCCATCGATAAGGCCGAGCATCTGCGACCACTGCTCGAAATTGGTGCGCTCTTCGGCTATACGAAACGCCGCTTCAGCGTAAGGGCGCGCGACGGTGGCAAGCTCCGCCATGACCTAAAGCTGACCCTGTACCGATGAGAGGAGCTCGGCGTGCACTTTCGCATCGACTTCGCGACGCAGAATCTGCTCGGCACCCGCGACCGCGAGCAGAGCGACCTGCGATCGCAGGGTCTCTCGCGCTCGAGAGACTTCCTGCTCGATTTCGGCTTTGGCGCCCGCAATGAGACGCGAGCCTTCTTCACTTGCGGCGCCCTTCGCTTCTTCGATCATCTGCGCTGCCCGTCGCTCAGCCTGCGCAAGGATTTCCTGCGCCTGCTGCCGCGATGCACGCAGCATGTCCGCAGTTTTCACCGCGGCCTGCTCGAGGTCCTGTTTGCCGCGTTCCGCAGCAGCCAGTCCTTCCGCAATGTGCTTCTGGCGATCGTCGATGGCGCGCATGAGATGCGGCCATACGAACTTCGCTGTGAACCAGATGAAGATCGCGAAGGTCGCCGCCTGCGCAAACAACGTGAGATTGATGTTCATAACGCTCTATCGCGAAAAAAGCGAAATCAGCTGACGACCGCCAGCAGCGGGTTGCCGAAAGCGAACAGCATCGCGAGACCGACGCCGATGATGAAGGAAGCGTCGATAAGACCGAGGAGCAGGAACACCTTGCCCTGCAGCGTGGGAATGAGCTCGGGCTGCCGTGCGCCGGCTTCGAGGAACTTGCTGCACATGATGCCGATGCCGATACACGCGCCCGCGGCGCCAAGCCCGATCATGAGTCCGATCCCGATGCTGGTGTACGCCTGGATCATGGCCAACATTTGCATTTTTTCCATCTGTCTTCCTTTCTGCTTGAGAGTGGTTGTTGCCTAACGGGTGTTCAGTGGGTCTCGTGCGCCATCGAGAGATAGACGACCGTGAGCATCATGAAAATGAAAGCCTGCAGCGCGACGATCAGAATGTGGAAAATGGCCCAGCCGGCGCCGAGGATCGCCCCAAAGACGGTGCCCACGAGCCCGGTGGCAGCCCAAACCCACAGCAGCAGGAAGATGATCTCCCCTGCATACATGTTTCCGAAAAGCCGCAGCGAATGCGACAGCGGCTTGGAAATGTACTCGACCATGTTGAACAGAAAGTTCGCAGGCCACAAGAACGGGTTCGAGCCGAAGGGCGCCGTAAAAAGCTCATGGATCCAGCCGCCGAAGCCTTTGATCTTGATGCTGTAGAAAATCATCAGCGCCCAGACCGAGAGTGCGAGGGCGAACGTCGCATTCACGTCCGAGGTGGGCACTTGCCGCCAGGCGTGCTGATGGAAAACGTGCTCGTAAATCCATGCCATGACGTCGACGGGCAGGAAGTCCATGGCGTTCATGAGGAGCACCCACACGAACACGGTCAGAGCGAGCGGCGCGATGAAGCTGCGGTTGCCGTGGAAGATGCCTTTGACCTGGTCATCGATGAAGCTCACCGCGAGCTCGACGAACGCCTGCCGCCTGCCTGGCACGCCAGCGGTCGCTCCGCGCACCACGAGCCAGAGGAATCCGAAGGCGATGACGCCGAGCACCGCGGAGGTGACGAGCGTGTCGAGATGCAGCGTCCAGAATGGCGAATCACCGAGCCGGAGCTCGCGAAACTGTAGGTGGTGACCTATATAAGAGGTCGGAGTGAGTTCCTGCGCCATACTTTATTTAAATGCTCTTCCGCTACAGTTGTTCTTATCTGTCGCTGATGAAAATCGCCATGCTGAAAAAGATCACGGTCAGAACGAAGGTGCCGAAAAAAGCGCCCGGCACCAGTGCCTGGTAGTTCACCAACACCAGCCACAGCCCTGCCACTATCAGGGCGACCTTTGCAGCCTCGGCTCTCATGAGAGCGTGAAGCGCTTCGCCCACCGTTTTTTTCCTGCTGCGCGTCGCCAGCAGACCAAACACCGCGCCTGCCGACAGATTGACAAATCCACCCAGCAGCGCTGACAACGCGCCGTGGCGGCCCATCCATATTCCGGCAATTAACATCGAGGCGGCCGTAGCATAAAGCTGCCACCGCAGGACGGTGCGGATCGGCTTGCCCTCGATGAGGCGAGGCACGCTTGTCACCCGCGAATCAAACCGCCGGATTATACGTTAACGCTCGTCATTGCGTCAAAAACGGGGCGGTTCGCCGCTCTTCGCTCGGCGAAGCCCGAGCGAAGGAAAGGAGGTTACGGAGGGAAACCTGGGTTTCCTTCTGTTCGTAGGGCGGCGAGGCCCGAGCGAAGGCGAGCGCCGCCCGCTACCCACCCAGCCTGGCAAGGAACGCGTCGAGCTCGTCGAGGCTGCGGTAGGTGATGAGGAGCTTGCCGCCGCGTTTTCCTCGCGCCTTTATCTGTACCGTGGTGCCGAGGCGCTGCGACCATTCTTCTTCCAGACGCGCGACATCGCGGTCGGCCCGCGGCCGCCGTGCCTGCGGGGCCTTGAGCGCTTCGGCTACGCGCTTTTCGACTTCGCGCACGCTCAGGCCTTTCTGCGCGGCCTCCCGCGCAAGCTCGATCTGGCGCGGAAACGGGAGCGCCAGCAGGGCCCTCGCGTGTCCCATGTCCAGCTGTCCCTGACTCAAAAGGTCGCGCACGGGCGGCGCGAGCTCGAGGAGGCGCAGAAGATTGGTTACCGCGGTGCGCGAGCGGCCCAGCGTCTCTGCGATTGCCTGGTGCGTGAGGTCGAATTCCTGAACCAGGCGCTGAATACCGATCGCCTCTTCCAGCGGATTCAGATCTTCACGCTGGATGTTTTCGATGAGCGCTGCTGCGAGCGCCTGCTGGTCCGGGATGTCTTTGATGAGGGCCGGTACAGTCGTGAGGCCGGCCATGCGCGCCGCGCGCCAGCGACGTTCACCCGCGATAATTTCGTATCTTCCGGCGGTGAGCGGCCGCACGAGGATTGGCTGCATCACGCCCTGAACCTTGATCGACTCGGAAAGCTCCGCGAGCGTTTCCTGCTCCATATGCGAGCGCGGCTGATATTTGCCCGGCTGCAGCGCGTCGATTGCGAGATTGCGCAGATTCCCGTCGTCGCGTGGCGGCGCATCGTCGTCGCCGAGCAGTGCGTCGAGGCCACGACCGAGTCCTTTTACTTTCGCCATCCGCTTTTCCTTACACGTGTGACCGGATTAATCGCGAGAAGCTGCTTCGCCGCGACTGAGCATTTCGCCGGCGAGCGCGAGGTAGGCCTGCGCACCTTTGGACGTTTTGTCGAACGACAGCACCGGGACGCCGTGGCTCGGCGCTTCCGCAAGCCGGATGTTGCGCGGAATCACGGTGCGATACACCTTGTCGCCGAAGTGCTGAACGAGTTGCGCCGAAACCTGTTGTGCGAGCGTATTTCTCGGATCGTACATAGTCCGCAGCAGCCCCTCGATCTCAAGCACGGGGTTGAGGTGAGCGCGCACTTTCTTGATCGTGGTGACCAGATCGCTCAAGCCCTCAAGCGCGTAATACTCGCATTGCATCGGAATCATCACGGCATCGGCTGCCGTGAGCCCGTTCACTGTCAGAAGATTGAGCGCGGGCGGGCAGTCGATGAGTATGAAGTCGTACTCCGCGGCAAGCGACTGGAGCGCTTCCTTCAACCGCTGCTCGCGCCGGTCGATGTCGACCATTTCGACTTCCGCTCCGGCGAGCTCGCGATTAGCGGGCAGCAGGTCATATTCCCCCGCGGGCGCCCTCAGCCGCACTTCCGCAACGGACGCTGCGCCGATAAGCACCTGATATACGGTCGCCTTGAGCGCACGCTTGTCGACGCCGCTTCCCATCGTTGCATTCCCCTGCGGGTCGAGATCGATCAGGAGCACGCGCCGCTTTGCAGCGCCCAGGCTTGCCGCCAGGTTGACGCTCGTCGTCGTCTTGCCGACGCCGCCTTTCTGGTTCGTGATCGCAAGCGTGCGCGCCATGCTATCGCGGCCGGATGAGCACGAGGTGCCGCTCGGCACGAAGCTGCGGCACTTCAAGCGGGATCGTCGAAATGAGCTCATACGGGGCCGGCAACTGATCGAGCTCCTCTTCCGGATACGCGCCCTTCATCGCAGCCAGCACGCCGTCCTCGGCCACGTGTCGTCCGCTCGACGCCACGAACTCGGCGACGCTCGCGAAAGCACGCGAGATCACGACGTCGTATCGATGCGGCGCAGCCCAGGTTTCGACACGCGCGTGAGCTACGTCCACGTTGGCGAGCCCGAGCTCGATCGCCGCCTGTTTCAGAAAAGCACTTTTCTTCGCGTTGGATTCGAGCAGCGTGACGCTCGAATCAGGTCTCGCGAGCGCGAGCGGAATTCCGGGCAATCCCGCGCCGCTGCCGACATCGAGGAGTGTCGTGCCCATCAGATGCGGCACGACGACAAGGCTGTCCAGAAGGTGCTGCGTGACCATGCTTTCACGGTCGCGCACCGCGGTGAGGTTGTACACGCGATTCCACTTGTCGATGAGCGCCAGGTATTCGAGAAGCTTTTCGCTCGTCCCGGGCCCCAAGTGCAGATCGAGCGATGTGAGGCCTGCCGCGAGCGCCGCGGCCGGACTCATGCCGACTTTTTGCGCGCGTCCGCAAAGCCGCGTTTAACGTGAACGAGAAGGATCGAGATCGCCGCCGGCGTCACGCCGGAGATGCGCGCCGCCTGCCCGATCGTCTCAGGGCGATGCAGGTTGAGTTTCTGCTGCACTTCAATCGACAGGCCGCGCAGATGCCGGTAATCGACGTCGATCGGAAGCCTCGCGTCTTCCTGCGCCTCGCTGCGTTGAACCTCGTCGCGCTGACGCTCGATGTAACCGTGGTAACGCGCCTGCGTTTCGATCTGCTCGACCACTGCGGGATCGGGCACCGCGGGACCGGCGCCGGGAAGCGTCATGAGCGCGGCATACGTGACGTCCGGTCGGCGGAGGAGATCTGCCAGCGTGTACTCGCGCTCGATCGGTTGCCCGAGCACTTGCGTCGCTTGCGCCGCGGATATCACGCGCGGGTTGACCCACGTCGACTTCAAGCGCTCCTGCTCGCGCGAAATCGCTTCGCGCTTTTCACTGAAGGCGCGCCAGCGTACCTCGTCAACCAGACCGATTGCGCGGCCGGTTTCGGTGAGACGCAGATCGGCATTGTCTTCACGCAGCGAAAGCCGATACTCCGCTCGACTGGTAAACATTCGATACGGCTCCGAAACGCCGCGCGTGATGAGATCGTCGACGAGAACGCCCAGATAAGCCTGATCCCGGCGCGGGCACCACGAATCCGCATTCCGGGCCGCGAGTGCTGCATTGGCGCCCGCAAGAAGTCCCTGGGCTGCAGCTTCTTCATATCCTGTCGTGCCGTTGATCTGACCCGCGAGGAAGAGCCCCGTGATCGCTTTCGATTCGAGCGAGCTTTTCAGCGCGCGCGGGTCGAGGTAGTCGTATTCGATCGCGTATCCGGGTCGAGTGATATGCGCAGATTCAAGGCCGCGAATAGAGCGCACCAGCCCCTGTTGAACATCGAAAGGAAGGCTGGTTGATATGCCGTTCGGATAGTACTCGTTAACGCTCAAACCTTCGGGCTCGAGGAAGATCTGGTGCGAGCTCTTGTCGGCGAAGCGATGGATCTTGTCTTCGATCGAAGGACAGTAGCGGGGACCTACACCTTCGATCACTCCGGTAAACATGGGCGAACGATCGAGGCCGCCTCGAATGATGTGGTGAGTTTCCTCGTTCGTATGTGTGATCCAGCACGAGACCTGCGGCGGATGCTGAGATGCCTGACCCATGAACGAAAACACCGGCGTGGGTTGATCTCCGGGCTGTTCGGTCATGCTTGAGAAGTCGATGCTTCGCCCATCGATACGCGGCGGGGTACCGGTCTTGAGCCGCCCTGCCGGCAGCTTGAGCTCACGCAGCTTTTCAGCGAGTCGCACGGCAGGCGCGTCGCCGGCGCGACCGCCCTGGTAGTTCTGAAGACCGACGTGAATCAGCCCTGCGAGAAAGGTGCCGGTCGTGAGCACTACCGAGCGTGCGGCGAAGCGCACGCCGATCTGCGTGACGACCCCCGTGACGCGATCTCCATCGAGCAAGAGATCGTCGGCTGCCTGCTGGAACAGGTGCAGGTTTGGCGTATTTTCCAGACGGCGCCGGATCGCCTGCCGATACATTACCCGGTCTGCTTGCGCCCGCGTCGCGCGAACCGCAGGCCCTTTGCGCGCATTGAGGGTCCGCCACTGGATACCCGCTTCGTCCGTTGCGGCGGCCATCGCGCCGCCGAGCGCATCCACCTCCTTGACGAGATGGCCTTTGCCGATACCCCCGATCGATGGATTGCAGGACATCTGGCCGAGCGTCTCGACGCTGTGCGTGAGCAGCAGCGTCGAACAGCCGATGCGCGCACTCGCCAGCGCAGCCTCGGTACCGGCGTGGCCGCCACCGATAACGATTACATCATATGTTTCAATAGCTTGCATGTCATGGTGCGGCTTCGGGGATCACGTTATTTTATGCTAAACCGGCCTCTGCGTCTCGTTGTTTCACGTGGAACATCGCTATTGACCTGGTTCCACGTGGAACACTCACTTTCCGATGCAGAAACGCTGGAAGATTTCGCCAAGCAGGTCGTCGCTTGTGAAGCGGCCCGTCATCGAACCGATGGCGTCATGAGCCAGGCGCAATTCCTCGGCACACAACTCGGCCTCTGCATGGGCGGCGGCGCCCGCGAGATGCGCTTCGGTTCTCCTCAGCGCGTCAAGGTGACGCGTTCGGGCGAGAAAGACCGGCTCCCCTGGGCCCTGCCACCCCGCCATTTCGATCAGCGCGCAGCGAAGCAGGTCGAGGCCCGCGCCACTTTTCGCGCACAGCCGCACAACCGTCCCGTCGGCGGAGGCCTCGGCCGTCGGCACTTCTCCGGTCAAATCGATCTTGTTGAGCACGGTGATCCGCGGCATCCCGGGCGGGAGGCGCCGGAGCGTCGGGTCATCCATCTCGGGCTTCCGTGCGTCCGCCACGATCAGCAGCAGATCGGCGGACTTTATCTCGGCCCACGCTCTTTCGATGCCGATCTGCTCAATGGGGTGCTCGGTCGCGCGCAAGCCCGCGGTGTCGATGAAGTGGAGCGGAAGACCCGACAATTCCAGTAACTGACGAATAGGATCGCGGGTCGTACCGGGCAAATCGCTCACGATTGCCAGGTCCTCGCCTGCAAGCCGGTTCAGGAGCGTCGACTTACCTACATTGGGCGCGCCGGCGATTACGATGCGCATGCCCTCCCGAAGGAGGCTGCCCTGCTGAGCGGCGTGGGTGACGGCGCGAAGCTGCGCTAACAGGTCGTTCAGGCGCTCACGTATAGCGCCGCGGTCGAGCGCATCGATCTCCTCCTCCGGGAAATCGAGCGTGGCTTCGACCAGCGCCCGTAGTTCAGTGATGGCCGCGTTGAGCGCGTCGACCCTCGAGGAAAACTCGCCTTTGAGTGAGCGGAGGGCGCTCTTCGCGGCTTCTGAGGTGCTCGCATCGATGAGGTCGATCACACCCTCGGCCTGCAGCAGGTCGAGTTTTCCGTTCAAAAATGCGCGCTGCGTGAACTCGCCCGGGGCGGCGGCTCTAGCGCCCAGCTCGATGCAGCGCTGCAACACGGCCCGCAGTACCACCGGACCGCCGTGCCCCTGGAGCTCGAGGATGTCTTCTCCGGTATACGATCCCGGCGCCTTGAAGAAAAGCGCGATTCCTTCGTCGATCGCCACGCCATCGGCGCTCAGGAAGGGCGCGGCGGTCGCGAAGCGCGGCTTAAGCTGCCGACCGGTCACGACCTTTCCGAAGTCAGCTAAGGCGAGGCCTGAGATGCGAATGATGCCGATCCCGGCCCGGCCGGGCGCTGTCGCGATTGCGGCAATGATGTCCCCACGGCTCATCGGGCGACACGCAGCGGAGCTCGCCGTAACTTAGCTATCTCGCCTTGCGGGCGGGGACTAGCGCGGCGCGCTCGAGCTTCCTGTTGATGTGCCACTGTTGAGCAATGGACAGCACGTTGTTGACGAGCCAGTACAGGACGAGACCCGCCGGGAAGAAGAAGAAAAACACGCTGAACGCGATCGGCATGATCTTCATGACCTTGGCCTGAATCGGGTCGGGCGGCTCCGGGTTGAGCCGCGTCTGGATGATCATCGTCGCGCCCATGAGGACCGGCAAAATGAACCAGGGGTCCGGGCGCGAAAGGTCGTCGATCCATAGCATGAAGGGGGCGTGCCGCAGCTCGACGCTCGCGAGAAGCACCCAATAAAGTGCGATAAATACCGGAATTTGAACGACTACTGGCAAACAACCGCCCAGCGGATTAATCTTCTCCGTCTTGTAGAGTTCCATCATCGCGGCCTGCATGCGTTGCCGGTCGTCGCCGTGCTGGGCCTTCAGGCGCTGCATCTTCGGAGCAAGCACTCGCATTTTTGCCATCGAGCGATAGCTCGCTTCCGACAGCGGGTAAAAGATGAGCTTGATGATGACGGTTAAAAGAATGATGGCGATGCCCCAGTTGCCCACCCATTGATAAAGCCATGAGAGCAGCCAGAAGAGCGGCACTGCGATGATGGTGAGCCACCCATAGTCCACGGACAGGTCCAGCCCCGGCGCGAGCTTGGCGAGGTTGTCCTGTTCCTGTGGGCCCGCGTAGACGGGGACGCTCAACGTTGCCGCGGCGCCCGGTTGCACGGCCGGCGCAGGGACAATCACGCCCGCGGCATACAGATTCTCGACGCGTCGCGTATAAAACTCGCGCGGGGTGCCATTTTTTGGAAGCCATGCCGCCAGAAAATAATGCTGAAGCATCGCCACCCAGCCGTCCTGGCTCGTCTTGGGGTAGCTGGTCTTGTTCTTCTCGATGTCGGAGAACGCGACTTTCTGGAATTTCTCCTGGTCCGTATAAACACCCACGCCGGTGTACGTCGGCAGCATTGCCGAGTCGCCCGCCGGCGGCTTGTCGTCGCGGAGAAACTGGAAGTACCCATACGGCTGAATCGCGGCCGTGCCTTCATTACGGATCTCGAATGAGACGTCTATGAGATAGCTGCCGCGCTGGAAACGGTACACCTTCGTTACTTTCACGCCGTTCACTGGCTGCGCCTCGAGCCGCACTTCAAGCGCATTCGCCCCCTCGGCGAGTCGGTACGACGGTGCGGCGGCAGAATACGGCGTTCGGTGCGTAGGTAGGTCACCGCCAATCAGCCCGGCCTGCGCCAGGTAGGTGTGATCCGGACGCTGCTGAAAAAGAACGAAGTTCGCCGTTTTGTTTTCGACGTCACGGTGCTGGATGAGCTCAAGACGCCTGAGGTCGCCGCCCGTCGTGCTGATCTCGCCTTTGAAAACGTCCGTCTGCACGGTGACGATCTGCCCCGTGGGCGCTGGAGCTGCGGCGCCTGCAACCGGAGCCGTCACCGCCGGCGATGGAATGAGCTTCTCGCTGGGTGCCGGGGGTACCCCGGTGTCCTTCTGCGCAGTCGCTGCGGTCGGTACGCGTCCCGCTGCCGGCTGCTGATCTCGCTGCCACGCATCGAACAGCAGGAAAAGCGAAAACGAGAATACGAAAAAGAGGATTAATCGTTGTGATTCCATGCGCCTTACGTGTCCCGCTGCGGTAAATACGCCTGGGTGCGGCGAATGAATGATTGAAGGAGGATCCCGAGCTCGTCTCTGATCGCCGCGTTCAGCTCGGCGCGGAAGTCACTGCGAAGCTGTACGGTGATGTCGTACGAACCAAGGTTTGGGACCGCGCCCCGGAATACTTCGCGTATCAATCGCTTTACGCGGTTTCTGTCGACGGCGCGAGGTGCGGCTTTCCTGCCGGCTATGATTCCCAGCCGTGCGTGGGGCGCGTTGTTGGGTGCTGCGACTAAAACGAAGTTGCGACTCGCAAGGCGGCTTCCGGAGCGAAGTGCGGCTTCGAAATCGCTGCGGCTGCGCATGACGTACGCAGCGCGATTCGTTGGGCGAGGCTGGTCGGCGACGGGGGCAATGAACGGTTGATTGGCAGGCGAACCGTCTTAGACGGCGAGCCGTTCCCTTCCCTTCGCGCGGCGGGCGTTGATGATCGCGCGGCCTGCTTTGGTTTTCATGCGCACGCGAAAGCCGTGCGTGCGCTTGCGGCGTGTCTTCGATGGCTGGTAAGTGCGCTTCATGTTCGACTCTTGGAGTGGCGGAAAAACCCGGTATTACAACGTGTTTGAGGGGGCGCTGTCAATGAACGCGATTGGTGTTCTCGGGTGCCACGGCATTGCGCGGGCTTGTGGATAACTATCGACGATCGGCGTAAAATTCTCCGCTCACGACACGCCCTTTCCGGGCGTGAATATAAGCCCGCCCCCACTGCACGATGATCACCTTCTGGCGCTATTGCCTGACCCACTTCGAACAGGAGCTTCCTGCACAACAATTCACCACCTGGATCAAACCGCTCAAGGTGGAGGTCGATGGGACCACGCTGACGCTGATCGCGCCTAACCGCTTCGTACTGCAGTGGATACGCGACAAGTTCTACGCGCGGATTCAGGAAATGGCGGCTGAGCACCTGAAGCGCTCGGTGGAGATTCGCTTGCTGCTCGCCGAGAAAGATACGAAAGACGTGCCCGCACCCGCGCCTGCGCATGCCGTGTCGCCCCCCGCCCCCGAGATACCGTCGCCCAAGGCGTCCCGTGACGTCTCGCGCCTGAATCCCGCGTTTACCTTCAACACATTCGTAACGGGTAAGGCTAACGAGCTCGCCCGGGCAGCGGCCACGCAGGTGGGTGAGCGGCCGGGCGCAGCCTACAACCCGCTATTCATCTACGGCGGTGTGGGTCTGGGCAAGACGCACCTGATCCATGCGATCGGAAATCATCTTCACTCACACGCACCCGACAGCAAGATCCGTTACATCCATGCGGAGCAGTATGTTTCGGATGTCGTGCGCGCCTATCAGCACAAGGCGTTCGATGATTTCAAGCGCTATTACCATTCGCTCGATCTTCTTCTGATCGACGACATTCAGTTTTTCAGCGGCAAGAGTCGAACGCAGGAAGAATTCTTCTATGCTTTCAACGCGTTAATCGAATCGCACAAGCAGGTTGTCATCACCTGCGACACGTATCCGAAAGAAATTTCAGGCATGGAGAATCGGCTGATCTCGCGTTTCGGCTGGGGTTTAACGGTTTGCGTCGAACCGCCCGAACTCGAAATGCGCGTCGCCATCCTGCTGAAGAAGGCCGAGGCTGAATCGATCAAGCTCGACGAACCCGTTGCGTTCTTTCTTGCAAAACATATTCAGTCGAACGTCCGCGAGCTCGAAGGCGGGCTGAAGCGTGTCCTGGCCTACGCGCGCTTTTCCGGACAGG
>JBKJPI010000333.1:0-2693 GCA_046595235.1 Burkholderiales bacterium
ACACGCTTGCACTACACCATGCGAAGCCGTGCCACCTGCTCCACGGTCACCGCCATCATGCTGACCGTGCTCGGCACTGCGGCCGCCGTATCGAAATTGCGGGGCGACGACTACACGCGCTGGCTTTCGGCGAAGGAGACGCTCGCTGCGGCGACACTTGGCGGGGCGAAGGCTTTCGGTTTCGAAGGCGCGCTCGGCACCATCAAAGTGGGTGCGATCGCCGACGTGGTCGCGTATCGGCTCGACGCCCCGGCTTTCGTTCCGCTCAACGACCCCGTGCGGCAGCTTGTCTATTCCGAACGCGGCGCCGCCGTCGACTTCGTCATGGTCGAAGGCAAGCCGGTGATCGAAGCCGGACGCTTTTCGACCATCGACGAGGCTGCGCTGCTCGCCGAGATCGCGGCCGAGCATGCCGCACTCACGCCGCAACTCGACACCGCCGAGGCTTCGGTGCTGCCGCTGATGGAAGCCATGCAGAAGATCTACCGCAAGAGCCTTGCCGCGCCGATCCCCGACGACACCTACCCCGCACGATTGCCGTGACCGTTTCAATTTCCTGGAGCTCACCATGCCTGTGATCACCCCTGCACGCCGTCGATTCCTCAGCCTCTCCGCCGCAACCGCCGCCTCCGCACTCTTGTCTCCGTATGCTTTTGCGCAGGGCGTAAAGCTCGCGCAGATCAAATCCGCGGGCGAGTTGAAGATCGGCTGCGAAGCCTCTTACGTGCCGTTCACCTATCGGCAGGAAGGCAAAATCGTCGGCTATGACGTCGAGCTCGCCGATATCTTCTGCAAGTCGCTGGGTGTGAAACCGAACTTCGTCGACACCGCGTGGGCGGGGGTCATCCCCTCGCTCTACGCGAAGAAATTCGACATCGTCATGAGCTCGATGAGCTACACCAAAGAGCGCGTCGAGCGTGTCGCTTTCACCATTCCCTACGCCGAAGCGTCCCAGGCGATGCTCGTCCGCGCAGCCGACGCAGGCACGATCAAAGGTGTGGCGGATCTCAACGGAAGGGCGATCGCAGTGAAGCTCGGATCGCCGGGGCAGATCCTGCAGGAACGGCTGAGCGCCAGCATGAAAGCCTCCGGCGGCGCGGGATTCAAGGAAGTGCGTGTCTTCGACGATCACCCTTCGGCGTACATCGCGCTCGCACAGAACCGGGTGGACGCGGTGCTCAACACCGTTCCGACACTTGCCATGGTGCTCAAGGATGCGCCCGGGCGCTATGCGATGGTCAAAGGCATCGGTGCAGACAACTGGGCGGGAATCGCGGCACGTAAGGAAGACCCCGAGATCGTCGCGTTCCTCAACGGCGAGATCGAGCGCCTCAAGAAAGACGGCACGCTCTCCAAGCTGCAGGAGAAATGGTTCGGCTTTCGCATGACGCTGTCGGACAAAATTCCGTCGTTCTCCTGACGCCCCGGGAGGATAAAGCGCATGGCTTTCGACTGGGCCCTGGTCGGCAATTCGGTCCCGCTCCTCGCGACGGGGTTGCTCACCACGGTGAAGATCAGCGTGCTCGCGATCCTGCTGGGCATCGTGCTCGGTGGGCTCCTCGGGCTTGCTTCGCTCTCCCGTTTCAGGCTACTGCGATGGGCGGTGATGGGTTACGTGGATTTCATTCGCGGCACGCCGCTCCTCATCCAGATCTTTCTCGTGTATTTCGCGTTGCCCGTAATCGGACTCAACCTGCCGGAATTCTGGGCCGGGGTGATCGCCCTGGGGCTCAACGCCGCGGGCTTTATTGCAGAAGTCGTGCGGGCCGGCGTCGGCTCGATCGAGAAGGGGCAGAGCGAAGCCGCGCGCTCGATCGGCATGCGGCATGGGCAGGTGCTCTCGTACATCCTGCTGCCCCAGTCGCTGCGGGCGATCGTACCGCCGACGACCAACGAGCTCATCGCGCTGGTGAAAGGCTCGGCGCTCCTCTCGGTGATCTCGGTGTACGAGCTCACGCGCGCGGGGCAGGCGATCATCTCGGTGCACTTCGCACCGTTCGAAATCTATCTGATGATCGCGCTGTACTACTATGCGACCGTTTCGGTCCTCGCCTGGTTCTCGCGCTGGCTCGAGCGCAGGCTTCCGGTATGGTAGCCGTCCCGGTGGTGGCCGCGGATCAGGTGTGCAAGGCGTACGGCAGCCGCACCGTGCTCAACAAGGTGTCGCTATCGATCGCGGAAGGCGAGACCGTGGTCATCATCGGCCCCTCCGGCTCGGGCAAGACGACCCTGCTGCGCTGCCTCAATTACCTCGAACGGCCTGACGCAGGCCTGGTGCGGCTGCGCGGCGTGCCGATCGGCGTCGACGGCAGCGGACGGCCTTTGCCCGAAGCGAAGCTCGCGAAGCAGCGCAGCCGCATCGGCTTCGTCTTTCAGCGCTTCAATCTTTTCTCTCATCTGTCCGCCCTCGACAACGTCGCGATCGGGCCGTGCCGCGTGCTCGGTCTCACGCGCGAGGCGGCGCGGGCGCGCGCGCTGGAGAAGCTCGAGCAGGTGCACCTCGGGGACCATGCAACGAAGCGCCCGAGCCAGCTCTCCGGCGGTCAGCAGCAGCGCGTGGCGATCGCGCGCGCGCTCGCCATGCAGCCCGAGATCATCCTCTTCGACGAGCCCACCTCCGCCCTCGACCCCGAGCTCGTCGGCGAAGTGCTCGACGTCATGCGCGAGCTTGCGCAGCAAGGGCTCACGCTGGC
>JBKJPI010000381.1:0-23489 GCA_046595235.1 Burkholderiales bacterium
ATAGGCTAACGGAGGCCCCGGTTGTTACTGAACGCCTCCCGCAGTCGACCTCAGCAGTTTCCCGCCCAGCACGCCGGTGTGCTCGCCATCCCTGAAAGCCACTTTGCCGGCGATGATCGTGGCCATGATGCCGGTGGACTTCTGCTTGAGTCTTCGCGCGCCCGTGGGAAGGTCGTTTTCGAGGGTCGGGATTTGCGGCGCAAGAACCGCAGGATCGAATACGTTGAGATCTGCAATGCAGCCCTGACGCAATAAGCCGCGATCGGTGAACCCCCACGCCATCGCCGGCGTCAGCGTAATCATCTTCACACCTTCTTCGAGCGTGAACGCCTGACGCTCGCGAACCCAGTACGCGAGCAGGTGCGTGTGAATGGAAGAGTCCATGATCAGGCTGACGTGCGCGCCGGAATCGGAAAACGTCATGACGGTTCTGGGGTGCCGCAAAGTTGCCAGCGCTTCCGCGTCGCTCTTGGGCACAGTCGAGTCATCGAACTGCATGAAGAGCTGATTGAAGTCGCTGTCCAGAGCGAGGTCCATCATGACCTCCACCGGATCGACATTGCGCTGCGCTGCCAGCTCGGCGACGCTAGCGTTGCGCGACACGGCGCTGTGCACGACATACATGTTCTCGTAGGCGGGCTTGCGCGGCTCGCCAGCTCCGGTTCGGTAGACGGCATGCTTCGTCGCATCGATCATGCGTTTTCGCCGTGCCGGGTCGCTGAACGCCTTGCGCTGGTCCTCGATCGACAAGGCACGCACCTCAGCCCACTCGGGTAAATCGTCGAACTGCAGACGCCCCTTGAACGACAGCATGTGCGAAACGCCGCGCGTGTGTGTTTGTCCGAACATGCGGCCGCCGGATTCGGCCGTCGCGTCCAGAAGCGCCAACGCATCCTGCGTGCCCTGCATTCCAGCCGGTATGCCGAAGGTGATGGGAACCCCGCTCTTCACCGCGAGGTCTAGCAGCCGGTCATTGGCGGCCTTCCGCACCGTTGCATCCGGCGATCGGGATTCTTTTTCCCGCGCGTACTCGAAGATGCCGCGGCCGGTCGTTCCCATGAGGCACACGAGCTGGGAGATCTCTTCCCAGGAAGCGTGATTCGATGCGACGGGGCGGTTGTCCGGCTCCGGCAACATGTGGCCTGTAGAAAGGGAGGTGGTGAAGCCGATTGCGCCTGCGTCGAGCGCGTCGAGCAACTCATGCTCCATCGCGCCCATATCATCGGCTGAGGCGTGCTGCTCGAAAGCGCGGGCCCCCATGACATGCGTTCGCAGTGCAGAGTGTCCGATGTTTGCAGCGTAATTGATCGCCTTCGGCAGCTTGTCGACGACGCCCATGTACTCCCTGAACGAGGTCCAGTCCCACTGGATCGCAGCCGCGATCGCGTCGGCAGAGATGTCCTCCGCGCGGATGATGTTGCTCAGGATCATGTCGCGCTGATCGGCGGAACCCGGCGCCAGCGAAAATCCGCAATTGCCCATCACAGCGGTCGTGACGCCGTGCCAGCACGAGCAGCTTCCCAGCGGATCCCAGAACACCTGGGCATCCATGTGCGTGTGGCCGTCGATGAAGCCTGGCGAGACGACCTGGCCCGTGGCATCCAGCTCTTTTTTTCCGCGTTCTCGAATTCGCCCGATTGCCGCGATTCGATCGCCGTTCACGCCGACGTCCGCCCGATATCGCGGCATGCCTGTTCCGTCGACTACCGTGCCATTACGAATCACGAGATCGTACATTTGGCTTCCTCCTGTGATGAATCATGAGCGGCTCGACGGCACGCGGAGCTCTGCTTTGCATATTTTGCCGCCGAATGCGGAGACTTTACATGTCTGGCGATGGTTGCGAGCCCGCGTCAGTAACCGCCGGTATTCGGCCCGCTGCCGGCAGGGCCGGCCAACGGCTACACGGCGCGACTACAATAAAAGAGCCGTAGGCCGGCACGTATTCACACAAGGAGAGGGGCGACATGGCGGAGTCCGAGTTTCTCAACGCATACGGCTATCTGACGGAACCGGAAATTCGCTTTCTCGATGCGGCGGTCGATCGGTTGATACCGGCCGACGAGCTCGGGCCCGGCGGTCGGGAGGCCGGCGTCACCTGCTTCATCGATCGTCAGTTGGGCAGCGCGTGGGGCACGCACGGTCGCAATTACCGTTCAGGGCCGTGGCTCGATGGCACGCCCGAGCAGGGGTTCCAGTCACGGCTCATGCCGCAAGAGATTTATCGAATTGGCATCCGCGAGATCAACGATTACTGCCGTGCCTGTCACGAGAAGCCTTTCGAGCAGCTGCCTTTGCCGATACAGGACGAGGTGCTGAAGGCGCTCGAGAAGGGCGAGGTCGAGCTGCCTTCGTTGTCCTCGAAGCTCTTTTTCGATCTCCTCTGGCGTAATACCGAGGAAGGTTTTTTTGCCGATCCGATGTACGGCGGCAATCGGGGGAAGGTGGGTTGGAGGCTGATCGGATTTCCCGGCGTGCCTTCGGGCGCCTACAAGGAACACCTCGATAACCCCGAGCCGTACCACGCCGAGCCGGTGAGCATCCTCGACATTCAGATGAAAGAGGCGCAGGTCGATGCGCAGGGCTTCGCGAAGCACATCATGCTGAAGCAAGTCATGGGGAAATAACGTGACGACGAAACTGAAACCCGTCGATGCAGTGATCGTGGGCAGCGGTGTCGTGGGCTCGATCATGGCCATGGAGCTTGCGAACGCGGGGTTGAAGGTGCTCTGCCTCGAACGCGGCCGGATGATCGATCCGCAAACCGATTTCGTAGCACCGTACACGCACGACGAGCTCAAGTACGACAAGCACAGCGACATTTTCCAGAATCTCTCGCGCGAGACGCTCACCTTCCGCAACAACGCGGGGCAGACCGCGCTGCCGATGCGCGAGCTGGGCTCGTTCAAGCCGGGCGAGATGGTCGGCGGCACCGCAGCGCACTGGGGCGGCAACGCGCGGCGCTTTCTGCCGCACGATTTCGAGCTCCGCACGCAGGTGACGGACCGTTACGGCAAAGGGTTTTTCCCCGAAGACTGCACCGCGCAGGACTGGGGTGTGACCTGGGACGAGATCGAGCCTTACTACGACATGTTCGAGCACATCTACGGCGTCAGCGGCAAGGCGGGCAACCTCAATGGCGAAATCCAGCCCGGCGGTAATCCGCACGAAGGGCCGCGTGCGCGCGAGTATCCGAATCCCCCGACACGCCGCACGCCGCAGGGCGAGATCTTCGCCAAGGCGGTGACCGAGCTCGGCTACGCGCCGTTTCAGGGACCGGGTGCCGGCATGACGCAGGATTACAACAATCTGTACAAGTTGATGCTGCTCGAATGCCACCGCGGCGGATTCTGCAGCAGTCACGTGTGCTCGCAGGGCGCGAAGGCGAATCCCTTAAGCGCGGTGCTGCCGGCCCTCTACAAGAAGGACAATTTCGAGCTGCGTCCGCTGTGCAACGTCACCAGGGTCAATACCGATTCCACCGGCAAACAGGCGACGGGCGTGACCTACATCGACGCGCGCGGACGGGAAGTCGAGCAGCCCGCCAGCATCGTCGTGCTGGCGACGTACTGCTTCAACAACACTCGATTGCTGCTGCTCTCAGGTATCGGGAAGCCGTACGATCCGCAGACCGGGCAGGGCGTCGTGGGCCGCAACTATTCATACCAGACCGGCGGCCGCGTGCACGCGTTCTTCGATGATCGCGAGTTCAATCCGTTCATCGGCGGCGGGATGGTGAATACGTCCATCGACGAGCTGAACGGGGATGTGATCGACCGCTCGAAGCTCGGATTCGTCGGCGGCGCCTATGTGAATTGCGCAAACTCCGGCGCCTCACCGATCAAGTCGAAGCCGCTGCCGCACGGAACGCCGCGCTGGGGCGGGGAGTGGAAGAAGGCGGTCGCGCAGAACTACCGGCGCGTGCTCGGCATTCACATTCACGGCTCGTGCATGAGCTACCGCCAGAATTATCTCGACCTCGATCCGACCTATAAAGACGCCAACGGCCTGCCGCTCTTACGCATGACGTTCGACTGGAATCAGAATGAGCGAAAGATGCTGACGTGGGTCTACGAGCGCTGTACCGAGATCGCGAAGGCGATGAAGCCGGCGAAGTACAGCTCGCATGCGATTCCGATGAAGTACAGCATCGTGCCTTACCAGAGCACGCATAACGTCGGCGGCGCCGTAATGGGGAGCGACCCATCAACAAGTGTCGTGAACAAGTACCTGCAATCGTGGGACGTGCCGAACCTCTTCGTCGTCGGCGGCAGTGCATTCCCGCAGAACGCCGCGCAAGGTCCTACGGCGACCATCGGCATGCTGGCCTGCTGGGCGGCCGATGGGATCAAGGAGAACTACATGGTGAGCCAGGGGGCGATGGTCTGAGTCGGTAAGAAGGCCGAAAGCAGGGGCGCACTTTCGGACGCGCTGCCGTCCTAATACCCGCGCGCGCGATCTACAACGGCGTTGGGAAGCTCACTCGCGAGAAATCGCCGTGCGCTGTCGGCGAACATCTCCGCCACGGCCGCGCCGCGCTCCGGGTGCCCGCCACCGAGATGCGGAAGCACGAGGATGCCTTCGGTTTTCCAGAAGGAGTGCGCCGCCGGGAGGGGCTCCTCGCGAAACACGTCGAGCACCGCGCCGGCGATCTTCTTCGATTCCACCGCCGCGATCAGGTCTGCATCGACAATCAGCGCGCCGCGCGCGAAATTAAGCAGCCACGCCGTCGGCTTCATCGCGCGAAGTCGTTTTGCATTGATGAAGTTTTCGGTCTCTGGTGTCGTCGGCAACAGCAGCAATACGAAATCCGATGCCGCAAGCACGGCGTCGGTGTCTTCCTGCGTGTAGACGCGCTCGACGTGCGCAAGCGGGGTGGGCGTGCGCTTCGTTCCGATCACGCGCATCTCGAGCGCCGCGGCCTTTCGCGCAAGCTCCTGCCCGATGGCGCCAATGCCGAGTATCCCGAGCGTTTTGCCGGCGAGTGGCACTGACATGCGCTTCGTCCAGCGGCTTTCACGCTGATCGAGCGCGATCTGCATGTACGGCTTGGTGATGTGAAACAACGCGCCGAGGATGTTCTCCGGCATGGATATCCGGTGCGAGCCGCGGGCGCAGCACAGCGTTACATGTTTCGGAAGATCCGGACTCTCGAGCCATGACTCGACCCCGGCTGTCATCGCCTGGATCCACCGCAGCCGCGGCATGCGCCTGAGGTAGCTTCCCGGCTTCCATGCGACGAGGATGTCGGCGCGTGCTGTGAGATCTTCAGGAAGTGAATCTTCCCGCCTGACGCAATGGAGCTCAATGCGGTCTATGAGGCCTGCCCGGGTCAGCGCCTGCTCGTAGTCCTTCTGTTCATTGGTCCAGACAACGCATACAGGCTTGCTCATCGACAGCTCCTCGGGCAATAGTGCTAAGTAAACTCTGAACAAATCCCACGTGTGAGCGCGTTAGCCCCAAACGCGATGCTATCAAGGCGCAAGGTCATTGCCGAAGAATAATCATCTCCTGCTCGCCCTCGGGGCGATGTTCCTGCAGCAGACCTTTGTCGCGCTCGGCAGAGCCCTTCCCGCGGTGATCGCGCCGGCGATCATCACCGATCTGCGCATCCAGCCTGCATGGCTCGGCGTTTATTTCGCGTTGACTGCCGCCGCGTCTCTGGTTGCACAGCTGGGGTGCGGCAGCTTCATCGTGCGCCATGGCGCGCTGCGCATGAGTCAGCTCTCGCTCGTCATGCTCGCGGCCGGCACCGCGCTGGCGGCGGTGGGGACGCCGCTCATGCTCGTCCTTTCGGCAATCATTTGCGGGAGTGGCGGCGCCGTGGCCACACCGGCGAGCTCGCATCTCCTGAGCCGCGTTTCGCCTCCGCGCTACATGCCGCTGGTGTTCTCGATCAAGCAGACGGCGGTGCCGGCCGGCCTGCTGCTCGCCGGGCTGCTCGGGCCGCAGCTGACGGAATGGACGGGGTGGCGCGTGACGATGCTGGTCAGTGCAGCGGCGTGCGCTGTGTTCGCGCTGATGCTGCAGCCGGTGCGCGGGACTTTCGATACCGACCGCGTGTTGACGCGTACCTTTCGGTTGTCGGACTTCAAGTCGACCCTGCTTTCGGTGGTGGGCACGCCCGGCCTGCGTGCCTTGTCGTTCGCCTGCCTCGCGTTCAACGGTCTCCAAACCGTCGTGACGGCCTATTTCGTCGTGTATCTGACGACGATCGGCTACACGCCGGTGGCTGCGGGCTTCGTTTTCTCAGTGGCCGTCGCAGTGGCGGTGCCCGGCCGCATCGCCTGGGGCTGGCTCGGCAGCAGTCATGTTTCGCCGCGCGTGATGATGGCCGGCCTTGCGCTCGGCATGGCGGGAAGTGCTGCGCTCCTCGCGCTGTGCAGCGCCGGCTGGCCGACGGTTCTGGTCGGGCTGATCGCGTGCGTGCTCAGTGCCACGGCGCTCTCGTGGCACGGCATACTGCTTGCGGAAACTGCGCGTGCGGCGCCGGAAGGCATGCGCGGCGGCGTGACCGGCGGCGTGCTCTCTTTCGGCCAGGTCGGTGCGCTCGCCTTGCCGCTGATCTATTCAGGTCTTCTCGATCTCACTGGAAGCTACGGCATCGGCTTCGTCGTGTGCGGCATCCCGGCGCTCCTCGTCGGATTCCTGCTCCTCCGGCGCAAAGCCGCGACACACGATGTATGACATCTACCATCTACTCCACTCTCGCTCCCGAAATTGCGATCACCTTCTTCCACTTCGCCGTCTCGGCCTGCACGAATTTCCTGAAGGCCTCAGGCGTGGTCGGCTCTGCGGTAACGCCGTTGTCGTAGAAGCGCTGCCTGATGTCAGGTGACTCGAGCGCTTTCATCATCGCGGCATGTATTTTCGAGACGTACGTTTGCGGCGTGCCTCTCGGCACGGCATAGCCCTGCCATACAGTGACTTCGAAATCCGGTATGCCCGCTTCGATGACCGTCGGCACATTCGGCACCTGCTCGGCGCGCTTGACGGACGAGACTGCAAGGGCGCGAAGCCGCCCCGCCTTCACGTGCGGCAACGGTCCGGGAAGATTGAAAAACATCGCTTCTACCTGCCCGCCGATCACATCGATGTAGCCCTGAGCGGAATTTTTGTACGGGACGTGCACCAGATCGATGCCCGCGATCGATTTTAAAAATTCCATCGTGAGATGCGGCGAAGCGCCGACGCCCGACGATGCGTATTTGAATCTGCCGGGACTCGCCTTCGCCAGCTTCACGAACTCGCTCACGTTCGCAGCCGGCAGGCTCGGCGTGACGGTCAGAATGTTCGGCATCGCCGCATACAGCGAAATCAGCGAGAAGTCGCGCAAGTGGTCGTACGGCAGCTTGTCGCGAAGCCCTGCCGTGATCGCCTGGTTGATGCCGTAGGTAAAGATCGTGTGGCCATCGGTCGCGGCTCTCGCGGCCATCTCAGTGCCGATGATGCCCGCGGCACCGGGGCGGTTATCGATCACCAGTGTCTGCCCCCACGTCTCGCTGAAGCGTTGCGCAAAAATGCGCCCGATCACGTCGGTGGATCCGCCCGGACCGAAGGGCAGAATGAGACGGCCAGGTTTGTTCGGATAATTGTCGGCGGCGCCTGGAGCGCCTGCCGCAACGGCGGACCACGCCATCAGTGCGACGCAAGCCATCGATTTGCATTTGAGTTTCATGGCGCTCCTCGTTTTATTTTGGTGACGCGCTGCTAGTCCAGCCGCGCACCCGAAAGCTTCACGACCTGTCCGAACTTGTCGTAATCGGAGCGCAACCTTTTGGCGAACTCCTCGGGCGTCATGTACATCGGGTCGAGCGTCTGCGCCGACAGGTTCGACGCGACACCGGGATCGGCCACTGCTTTCCTGAGCTCGGCGTTCAATTTTTCCACGATCGTCTGCGGTGTGCCGGCCGGCGCGAAACTGCCCATCCAGGAGCTGAATTCATAACCACTGACGGTCTCCGCGATCGTCGGCAGCTCCGGCAATTGAGTGACTCGCGTGTCCGAAGACACAGCGATCGCGCGTACGCGGCGCGACTTGATGTAGGGAAGGACCTCCGATATCGGTGTGAGAAGCGCCTGTATCTCTCCGGCAACCGTCGCAAGTGCTGCCGGGCCGCCGCCCTTGTACGGCACGTGAACCATCTTCGCGGCCGCCATGTGCGCGAACAGGCTCATCGAAAGATGCTGAAGCGCGCCGACGCCGGCAGATCCGTAACTGATGTCATTCGGCCGCGACTTTGCGAGCGCAATGAAATCCTTCGTGGTGCGCACCGGCATCGAAGGGTGGACGACGAGCACGTTCACCAGTCGCGCGATGGGCGTGATCCCGACAAAGTCCTTCAGCGCGTCGTAGGGCAGTTTTTTGTAGAGATGCGCGTTGGCAACGATCGTCGTCGAATACACCATCAGCGTATATCCGTCAGGCGGGCTCTTCGCGACGAACGCGGCGCCAATGGTCCCGCCGGCGCCGGCCCGATTGTCTATCACGAACTGCTGGTTGAGCTGCTCACCGACTTTCTGAAACGCGATGCGTCCGACGATATCGGTAGCGCCGCCGGGCGGAAACACGATGACGACGCGCACCGGCTTCGATGGATACGACTGCGCCGACGCCGTGCCGCACGCAACCACGATAAGACCCAGGAATGCGCCCAACAACCGGATCGTGCTCATGTGTGTTCCTCCTCAGCTCAACGTATGGGATCATTCGCGCCCGCGCCCGCTTGGCGCACGACATCGTCACGCGCCGAACTGCCGGTTGCAAGCTCAGGAAACAATTCACATGACTTCACGCCCGCTGCCCCTTAGCCGTTATAAGGTTCTCGATCTCACTGCACATCGCGCAGGGCCCACGGCCGTGCGTCAGCTTGCCGACTGGGGCGCCGACGTGATCAAGATCGAAGCGCCCGGAGGCCCGGAAGTCGATGCGACCGGCGGCCGACGAAGCGGACCCGACTTCCAGAATCTCCATCGCAATAAGCGCAGTCTTTCTCTGAACCTGAAGACAGTCGAAGGGCTCGAAATTTTTATGAAGCTCGCGCAGGACGCTGACGTCATCGTCGAGAACTTCCGGTCCACGGTCAAGCACAAGCTCGGTGTCGACTACGACGCCGTGAAGAAGGTCAACCCACGCATCATTTACGGGAGCATCTCCGGCTTCGGCCAGGATGGCCCGTATGCTAATCGCGCCGGCGTCGACCAGATCGCGCAGGGCATGGGTGGCCTCATGTCCATCACGGGCCATCCCGACAGCGGTCCCGTTCGCGTCGGAATCGCCATCAACGACACTTCGGCCGGGCTGCTGCTGGCGAACGGCCTTGTGCTCGCCCTGCTCGATCGCGAGCGCACCGGCGAGGGCCAGTGGGTCACCACCTCACTCATCGAAGCGCAGATCTACATGCTCGACTTCCAGGCGGCGCGCTACCTCATCAAGGGGGACGTTCCGGGGCAGGAAGGCAACTTCCATCCGACCGGCGTCGGCACCGGCATGTTTCAGACGGCTGATGGCTACATCAATGTGGCCGCTGCGGGGGACGCTGTGTGGGAGCGCTTCTGCAAAGCGGCTGATGCCGGCGATCTGAACAGCGGTCCGGATTTCGGCACGTCCGCGGCGAGGATAAAGAATCGCGCGAGAGTGCTGCAGCGCATGGCGGAAGTCGTCAGGGAAAAGCCGAGCGCATACTGGGACGCGCTTCTGAACAAGGCGGGCGTCCCGTGCGGCCCGATCAACACGATCGACAAGGTGTTCGCCGATCCGCAGGTGCAGCACCTTCGCATCGCGACGCCGATCGATCACCCGAAATACGGCCCACAGAAAGTCGTGGGGCAGCCGATTCATCTGAGCGGCTACGCACAGCCGGAAAAGCTTCGGCATACGCCGGAGCCGGGCGAGCACACCGACGAAATCCTCCAAAGCCTTGGCTACGATGAAACGCGGATTGCAGCGCTTCGCGAAAAGCGGGCGGTTTAGAAATTTGTCATGCCTGGGCGCTCACGACGACCTGCGGCGATGAACCCTTCGGCTGCGAGCGTTCAGCGCCAGTAGGCGCGCAAGGTGCGCTGCGCCGATCGTGCGCAACGTCGCAGCAGCCCGCCGCGGAACCTGCCTGCGATGCGCGAACCGCTGTGCGCGCTATGCACGACGGCTCCGGAACAGCGCCTCGACCCGGCTTCGTTCGCGCTCGCACATTTCCAGGGTCAGTTCCGCGCGTGCGGCTTCGCTCGAGTCGCCCATCGTGTTCGCGCGCTGTAACGCGGAGTCCCACATCTCGCAGAGTCGTTCCCACATGTCGATGGCGTTTTCGGATCGCGCCGCTGCGGACGCCGTTTCGTGGTTCTGTTGAGTGTTCATGCTGAGCCCCGTGGTTAAGTGCAAAAAGCTGTTGTGTCGATGAGCCGACAACGCGTGGGTCAGAGCATGCTGGGGACATAAGGGCTTCAAAGACCCGAACAGCTGGGCTTTTAGGGGTCAAAGCGGCCTGAAGGCGCGTCTTCCGTGATCAAAATCACGTATAAGGCAAACAAAAGCTCAAGCTGGCGGACGGCCGGGAAGCAGAAGTGGGCGCAGGTTGCTATCTCGGCGAAGATACAGCCAGAATAAAGCTCGAAATTCGCGCTACAAGAAGGGGATATATGAGCCTGTCGTCTGATGAATGGCGCGCGGCAAGGCAGCCGGATGCGCGAGGGTTTCGCCGCCGCGCGGACAAGCTGCGCTTCATCTCGTGGGCCAATCTCCTCGGCTGTGTGGCCACAGGCCTCTTTCTCGACCTGGGAAACTCAGCGACGCGATGGAGCGCAGTCATGGCGTGGGCGGTGCTGCTCCTCGTCGTGTGCTCGTTGAGGGCAGCGCAGATGGACAGGGCCGGCCCGAAGCAGCGCCGTCAGAGGCCGTGATCGCTCCCGATAACACGAGGCGAATATGTTCGATCGGCCGACGCGCTGCCCTGGCAGGATACAAAACGCAAGTTCCGCCGTTTGTGGGCGTGACTCGAGGCGGCGCCTTTCGAGCTCAACGTAGCGGACACCGAAGTCCATAACAGCTTCAGGAGAGGCCAATCATTCAACTACCTTACACTCCCGAGTCCACGACGAACGGCCAGTGCATCATGCCTGAGAAGAGCGGGAAGCTTTCACAACCCAGGGATCACAAGCTGATCGTCGAGAAGGACGTGAAGATTCCGCTTCGCGATGGCTCGCTCCTTTATGCGGACATCTTCCGGCCTGACGCGAGCGGCGAGCAGTTCCCCGTGATCATGAACACGGGGCCGTACATGAAAGACAAGTTGTGGATTCCGCCCGAAGACCTGGAGGAGCCCGCCAACGAGTACATGAACTGGGAAACGCTGAACCCGCTGTGGTGGGTGCCGCGCGGTTATGGACTTCTGCGTGTCGACAGCCGCGGCTCGGGCAAGTCACCCGGCAAGTCAGAGCCCAGTTCGTATCAGGAAGCGCTCGATACCTACGACTGCATCGAGTGGGTGGCAAAAGAGGACTGGTGCAGCGGCAACGTCGGCACGTGCGGGATCTCGTATCACGCCAACTTTCAGTGGCGCGTCGCAGGGCTTCAGCCGCCGTCGCTCAAGGCGATCATGCCCTGGGAAGGCCGTGCCGACCAGTATCGCGACCAGGCCTATCACGGCGGCCTCTTCGCGATGGGTTTTCTCACGCAGTGGCATCACATGCAGACCGCACACCACCTGCTCGGGGAGCCGGTGAGCCACAACCCCGATGCGTTCAACAACAATCTCCTATGGGACTACATGCGGCACAACCTCGATTCCGAATTCTGGCGCGCCTGCAGCGCACGCTGGGAGAAGATCGAGGTTCCCGTGTACAGCGTCGGTAATTGGGGCGGCTTCGCGATGCACCTGCGCGGGAACACCGAGGCTTACATGTGCGCCGCGTCTGAAAACAAGAAGCTTCGCATCCACAGCGGCTCGCACTATCACCCTTTCCATTCGGAAGAAGGCCGGCAGGAACAGCTGCGCTGGTTCGATCACTGGCTGAAGGGGATCGACACCGGCATCATGGACGAGCCTCGGGTGAAGCTCGAGATTCGCACCGGCGGCAGCAGGAAACCCTATCCCTTCAGGCTCGAAGACGACTGGCCGATTCCGCGCACGCAGTGGACGCGGTTCTACCTGCAGCCGCAGCGCGACACGCCATCGGCGACGGACGTCGAAGGCAGGCTCGTGACCGAAGCGCCGTCGCGGGCGGCGAAAATCACCTATGAAGCTTCACCGGGCGGACGTCACAATCATGGCGGTCGCACCGGCGTATCGTTCGAAACGCCTGCCATGACCGAGGATATGGAGTTCACCGGGCCGATCGTGCTCAATATCTGGGTCTCGAGCACCTCGAAAGACATGGATATCATTGCCTCGCTCCGCAATATCGGGCCCGACGGCAAGGACGTGTACGAAATGGGACAGCGCGGCGACCAGGTGCCGGGGCTCACCAAGGGCTGGCTTCGCGCATCGCACCGCAAGCTCGATCCAGAGAAGTCGCTGCCGTATCGGCCTTATCATGCACACGACGAGCGCTGGTGGCTCGAGCCCGACGAAGTCGTCGAGTGCCAGGTCGAAGTGTGGCCGACGTCGATCGTGCTCAGGAAAGGACACCGGCTGCGCCTCGACATCAGCCCGAAGGACGGCGTCGGCACCGGGCACTTCACGCACTATCACGCCGACTACAACCAGGCCGCGCACAACACGATCCATGCGGGCGCCGACAAGGCCTCTTACCTCCTGCTGCCGGTGATTCCGGCAAAATAGGAAACATCGACGCAGGACGCAAAGGTCACAAAGTCACGCAAAGCAAACGCCGGCAAGAGACTGGCGAAATCAACGTTTAGTCGAGCCCTTCAGGGGGGCGCAAGAATGAAGCTCAAGTTCTTCTCGATCGCCTTCCCGGTCGCGACGCTGACGTTTCTCGCCGCGATCGGCGCGGCGCTGTGGCTCGTCGCGTCCTCTTTCAACCAGGTAGGCCAGGCGCTCGAGCAGCGAAAGATCACGCTCGCTCTCACTTCGGAACTCTCACAGCTGACCGAGCAGATGAGCCGGCTCGTGCGCGCTTATGCCGCCACCAGCGACACGCGCTATCTGACGGAGTACTACGCACTCACGGGTTATCGCACGGTGATGGGCGGCAGCGGCCTTCGCGAATACCTCAAAGGCGACGAAGGGAGCGCGAAGTCGTTTCCTGTGCGCATGCGCGAAGCAGGCGCATCGAACGAAGAGCTCGCGGTGCTCGACAAGGCGATCGATACAAGCGACGAGCTGCACAAGTCCGAGCAGGTGGCATTCGCCGCAACGCAGGGCCTTTACGATCCGGAGAAGAACGAGTTCGTCACGGGCGGTGCGCCGGCGCCCGAGTTCGCCCTGAAAACCGTTTACGGCCCTGAATACGCGAAACTGCAGGCCTCGCTGGTCGCTAACGTCAACAAGCTCACGGACATGGCGGATGCGCGCACGAGCACCGCGGTCCAGCAGGCGACCAACCACCTGTGGCGGGCGATCATGCTCGCATGCACTGCGATGGTCGTCCTGCTGCTTCTTACGCTTGCAGGTTCGCTCTTCATCAACAAATCTGTTCTGCGTCCGATCCGACGCATTGCTGCAGGCGCCGATCGTATCGCCGAAGGCAATTACACAACGCGTGTCGATGCAGGCAAGGCGGTGGCGGAGCTCGGCACGGTCGCGAAAGCCTTCAACAACATGGCAGCGTCCATCCAGGAGGACATCCGCGAGCGCATCAAGGTATCGCAGGAGCTGCAGGATGCGCGCGCCGCTGCGGAATCTGCAACGCGCGCGAAGTCGATGTTCCTGGCAAACATGAGCCACGAAATCCGCACGCCGATGAACGCGATCATCGGGATGGCTTATCTCGCGCTCAAGACGAAGCTCGATCCGCGGCAGAAGGATTACATCAACAAGATTCACGACGCGGCGAAAGCGCTGCTCGGCGTGATCAACGACATCCTCGACTTTTCCAAGATCGAAGCCGACAAGCTCGACCTGGAAATCGTGCCGTTCGATCTGCAGCAGACGATTGCGAACAGTCTTTTCCTGGTGCGCCAGAAAGCGCTCGAGAAAGAAGTCGAGCTTCTGCTCGACATGGACCCGGAGCTCGCGCGGCAGCCGCACGTCGTCGGCGATGGTCTGCGGCTCGGACAGGTGCTCATCAACCTGCTTTCGAACGCCGTAAAGTTCACGGGGCGCGGTTACGTGCGGCTGTCTGCCGCTGTACTCGAGTCCGCAGGCGAAGACATTACCTTGCGCTTCAGCGTGACTGACACGGGCATCGGCATGACGCCCGAGCAGACATCGCGGCTCTTCACCGAGTTCACGCAGGCCGATGGATCGACGACACGCAAGTACGGGGGCACGGGACTCGGGCTCGCGATATCCAAGCGCCTGGTTGAAATGATGGGCGGGGAAATTCTCGTCTCGAGCCATCCCGGCAAAGGCTCGTGCTTCGAATTCACGGCGAAGCTTGGAAAAGCCGCGGTGCCCCGGGTCGCCGAATGGACGGGCCCCGCAGGCGATCGCGCGCTCGTCGTCGACGACCTGCCCGAAGCGCGAATGGTTCTCACGGGGATGCTGCAGTCGCTCGGCTTCAAGGTGGAAGAAGCGGACAGCGGCGAGCGCGCGCTTGCCGTGCTGCGCGAGGCGAATACGCAGGGCGATCCTTTCGCAGTGGTGTTCGTGGACTGGGTGATGCCCGGCATGGATGGCGGGGATCTCATCGAGGCAATCGACCTGGGCTTCGGCGAGGAAAAGCCGCAGGTCGTCGTGATCTCGGCGTACGACACCGAAGATCTGCGGGGATCGATCGAGCACCTGGGCGTGAGGCATTTCCTTTCCAAACCGGTGCTGCCGGTCGCGCTCCAGCAGATACTTTCCAGCCTGCACGGCGAGCAGATCGCCGCCGAAGGTGGATCCGAAGCCGAACAGGCGCCCGCACTGGAGAACATGCGCGTGCTCGTCGTCGAGGATCACCCGATCAATCAGCAACTCGTGCTCGAGCTGCTGCGAGGGATGGGGGTCAGCGCTGATCTTGCACAGCACGGTCAGGAGGCGATCACCATGCTCGCCGCATGTGTGCCTGATTACTATTCTCTGGTTTTCATGGACCTTCAGATGCCGGTGCTCGACGGTTACGAGACCACAAAGCGCCTGCGCGCGGACGGGCGCTATGCAACATTGCCGATCGTGGCGATGACCGCGCACGTCATGCTGGAGGAGCAGGAGCGCTGTCTCGCGCTCGGCATGCGCGGGCACATCGGGAAACCCATCGACCCGGACGAGCTCTATCGCGTCGTCGCCAGTTTCTGCAGGCGTGAAGCGACCGACCGCTCGCGCGGACTCGAGCACGCCGGGCAGCCGATCATGAAGACCGTACCTGTGAGCGCCAGGCCGCGGAAGGTGGCAGCGGCCACGATGCCGAGCGTTGAAGGTCTCGACACCGAAGGCGGGTTCAAGCGAACGCGCGGTAACCATGACCTGTACTTGAGCCTGCTCAAACAGTACGTCATCGCCTTCTCCGCGTTTCGTGAAGAGATCACGCTGCTCCTTCGCGAGGGCAAACACGAGGACGCGAGTCGCCTCGCGCATTCACTCAAAGGTGTCGCAGCAAATGTGGGCTCGAATGCGGTTGCCGACGCTGCTTCGGAGCTCGAGCAGGTGTTGAGGCGCGGCGAGGGGCCGGACGTTGCAATCGGCGCCGTCGACAAAGCGCTTCGTCCGGTGATGAGCGCGCTTGCCGACCAGCTGCACATCGACACGACGATGACGACGCCGCCGATCGACGCTGCGGCTGAACCCGTGGATCTTGCCGGAATTACGCTGCCGCCGTGGGTGGATGACCTTCGTCGCTTGCTCGCGGATGGCGACGTCGCGGCCCAGCAATTGTGGTCTGAACGCGGGGATGAGCTGAAACAGCTGTTGCCCGCAAAGCTGCACGGCCAGGTTCGCCGAGCCGTGGATAATTTCGAATTCGACGTCGCACTCGCCGCGCTGACGCCGGAAAAAGCCGGGACATAACAGGACAATGACAACGCTCGCGCGGACTCCCGAAACGATACTGGCAGTCGACGACACGCCGACGAACATTGCGTTGCTCGCCGGCCTTCTCGGCGACGATTACAAGGTGAAGGCGGCCACGAACGGCGCGAAGGCGCTGGAGCTTGCAGCGGCCAACCCGCCGGACCTGATTCTGCTCGACATCATGATGCCGGGCCTTTCAGGCTATGACGTGCTCGAGCGCCTGCGCGCAGATCCTCGTCTCCGACATATTCCCGTCATCATGATTTCGGCGGTGGATGAAATCGAAAGCGTCATCCGCTGCATCGAGCTTGGCGCTGAAGATTACCTGCCGAAGCCATTCAATCCGACGCTGCTGCGCACGCGCGTCGGCGCGAGCCTCGAAAAGAAGCGCCTCCGCGACGACATCGTGCGCCACCTCGACCAGATCGAGAACGAGCTCAAGGCGGCGCGTGAAATCCAGCTCAGCATGGTGCCGCTCGATTTCCAGACACCGACCGCCGAAAGGCCTGTCGAGATCTTCGCGACTCTCGAGCCGGCGCGTGAGATCGGCGGTGACCTCTATGATTTTTTCTGGGGGGAAGACGGCCGCCTCTATTTCGTCGTAGCGGATGTCTCGGGCAAAGGCGCGCCGGCAGCCTTGTTCATGGCGCGCATCAAGACCATGACGCGCCTCGTCGCGACGCTCTACCGCGAGCCCACGGGCGCATGGGCTGAGCCCGGCCGCATATGCGAAAAAATAAACGAGGACGTGTGCATAGACAACCGTCAGGATATGTTCGTAACGGTTTTCTTCGGCATTCTCGACCCGCGCACCCGCACGCTCATGTACTGCAACGCCGGCCACAACACCCCTTACATCATCGGCAGGAACGGCCCGGTGTGTCTTGCAGGCGCGCACGGCGTTCCCATGGGAATTCTCAGCGACTATGCGTATGAGACCGAACGATGCGAGCTTGCGAGCGGCGACTGTATCTTCGCTTACACCGACGGCGTCACGGAGGCGATGGACGCCACGAGCTCTTTTTTCTCCGACAAGCGGCTCGAGACCGTCCTTGCCGGCCTGGCGGGCGCGCCGGCAAGAGCCGTGGTGTCGGAAGTAATCGCGAGTGTTCGCGATTTCTCGAAAGGCGAGCCGCAGGCGGACGACATCGCGGCCATGGCGATACGTCTTGCAGACGTTTGAATTGAAATGTTCGCCCGAGGGGAAACAGTAAGGAGGAGTGATGCACGCACCATCTGCAGTGAAAGTCGAAATGGACATGGCGGCGCCGGATGCCGAGCGCGTTCTCGGACGGATGTTCGATGTCGAGATCATCGCGCCCGGCGTGATCTTCGGCGAAGGGCCGGTGTGGGATACGCGAACGAAATCGCACCTGTATCGGGAGAAGGACACGGGACACAAAGGCGTGAAGCGCTGACTTTCACTTCGCCGTCGGAGAACGAGCGGGGGAAGTCGTGAAGGTGCTGAAGACGCCGGAGTTCCAGGAGCGCCTGTCGAGCCTCGGTGCCGAGGCGATCGGCACCAGCGCAGCGGATCTCGGAGCCTGCATGCGCTTGCAGGTCGACAAGATGCGTAAAGCGGTAAAGGATTCAGGCGCTCGCCCCGACGCATAAAAACTATTCACCGCTAAGGAAAAGTCCTGCTTTCACTCGGGCTTGATACCTGCCGCCTTCACGACCCTGCCCCATTTCTCAAGCTCCGCTTTCAAGTGAGCATCGAATTCCTGCGGAGTCGAGGCGACGATCTCGACCGACAGCGCGCTCAAGCGCGAGCGCATGTCCGGCGTATTCACGGCGTCGATCACGCTCTTGTGCAGCTTTGACACGATGTCTGCACGCAGGTGCGCCGGGCCGAACACGCCGAACCAGTTGTTTACGATCATTCCCAGAACGCCATTTTCCTCGAACGTCGGCACGTCCGGAATACTGGATGATCGCCGGGCGGTGGTGAGGGCGAGCGCACGCAGGCGTCCTGATTTGATGTGCGGAACTGCGCCGGGGAGCGTTGGAAACGCCGCGTGCATCTGCCCGCCGATGACATCGGTCATCGCGATTGCGATGCTCTTGTAGGGCACGTGCACGACTTCGACACGCGCCGCCAGCTTGAAGAGCTCTCCTGTGAGATGCGTGATCGAGCCGCTTCCGCCGGAGCCGTAGTTGAGCTTGCCCGGCTGCGTGCCCGCTGCGGCCACGAAATCCTTGAGTGTTTTCGCCGCGAATGCGGGATGCACGACAAAAACCTGTGGCGCAGTTGCAAGCAGCGTGATCGGCGTGAAATCGCGGATCGGATCGTACGGCACATGACGCAGCACGTGCACGTTGATCGTGTGCGGCGAATCGCCGAGCAGGAGGGTGTAGCCGTCGGCTGAGGCTTTGGCGACGACTTCTCGCCCAAGCGACCCCGCCGCGCCGGGGCGGTTGTCGATGACGAACTGCTGCCCGAGCATCTCGCCGAGCTTCTGTCCGAGTATTCGCGCAATCGCATCCGACGATCCGCCCGGTGTGTACGGCACCACCAGCCTCACGGGACGGGTCGGATACGCAACGTCCGCACGCGCCTGCGCCAAGAGCTCCGACGGCATCGCGAGTGTGACCACGGCTATGAATAAGCCTGAAGTCATCTTTGTTAACCGCCAAGGACGCAGAGGACGCAAAGGAATGCTTTTCTGACACCAAACACCGTGTCGGGCGCTGCTGAATAACGTGCGGATCATGATCGAAAGTATTTAATTAGCTTTAAGCCCTGCTGCTTTCACCACCGTCGCCCACTTCACCACGTCGGCTCGGATGTACGCAGCGAACTGCTCTGGCGTGTCGAGCGGGATTTCGAAGGCTTCGTTCACAAGGCGTTCGCGCACATCGGCAAGCTGCAGGATTCGCACGGTTTCTTTATTGATGCGATCGACTATCAGTCGCGGCGTCGCGCCTGGCGCGAGAAGGCCATACCAGGAGCCTGCTTCAAACCCCGGCACGCCGGACTCTGCCACTGTCGGTATGTCCGGCATTACGGCTGAGCGCCGCAGACCGCTCACGGCGAGCGCGCGAAGCCTCCCCGCTTTCACGAGCGGCGCCGATTGTGCGATGCCGCCGAAGATGAGAGACACTTCACCGCTCACCGTCGCAGTAACGGCCAACGCGTTGCCTTTATAGGGAACGATCACGATGTCGATTCCTGCGCTGCGTTTGAAAAGCTCCGCAGCGAGCTGGGAGACGCTTCCTCCGGACGAACCGGTGATCTGGCCCGGCCGCAGCTGGGCGAGCGTTACGAGCTCCCGAACATTGCGCACCGGTAACGAAGGGTGTGCGATCAGCACGTAATTCGATATGCCAATGCGCGCGATCGGTGCGAAGTCGTTGATCGTGTCGTAGGGCAGCTTCGGATACAGACTCGCGTTGATCCCGTGGGTGCCCGTCGTTCCCAGCACGAGCGTGTAACCGTCAGGAGGCGCCTTGGCCACGATCTCGGCGCCGACGATGCCCCCGGCGCCGCCCCGGTTGTCGACGACGACCTGTTGACCCCACGCTTCAGTCAACTTCTGCGCCACGACGCGTGCGGGCAGATCGGATGGGCCGCCTGGGGCGAAAGGCACGACGACGCGTACGGCGCGTATGGGAAAGCGCGTCGGGTCGGCGCTCTGTGCATGCAGCGCACCTGCGATCCAGCAACACGCCAAACCCATGAACCACCGCCCTGCATTGTTCATCCCGGACTCTCCGCGCGAGAAAGTGACGATGCGAGAGATTGTATGATGCACGTCAAAGTCCCACCCGGAGGATTCATGTTCGTCATGTCAGCTCAGCGCGTTGTCGCTGTTACATTCGCCGCACTCGCGCTCGCCGCGGGCGACGTCTCCGCGCAGGCGTACCCAAGTAAACCGATTCGCCTGATCGCGCCATCGTCACCCGGCAGCGGCGTCGACCTCGTCTCTCGCATGCTTGCCACGCCGCTTGCGGCCGAGCTCGGCCAGCAGGTCGTCGTCGATAATCGGGCGGGGGCGGGCGGAAACATCGGCGCGGACATCGCCGCCAAGTCGGTGGCGAACGGCTATACGCTCATGATGTGTACGCCGAGCCAGGTGATCAACGCGGCGCTGTACAAGAATCTTTCTCCGGACCTGCTCGCGGAGTTCACGCCGATCTCACTCGTGACTTCGGGGCAATTCGTGCTGATTGCCAATCAATCGCTGCTCGCCAAGACGCCCGCCCAGTTCATACAGCTCGCCAGGTCGAAGCCGGGGGCGATCTCTTATGGCTCGGCGGGGCAGGGTAATGTCACGCATCTCGCGGGGGAGCTTTTCAAGCATGCGGCCGGCGTCGATCTCCTGCATGTTCCTTATAAGGGATCCGGCCCCGCGCTCGTCGACCTCATGGGCGGACAGATCCAGACGATGTTCGCGAACATTGCCGCGGCGATTCCCCACATACGCGCGGGCAGGGTCCACGCGATCGCATCGACGGGAACGCGGCGTGCGGGTGTGACGCCCGATCTCCCGACATTCAGCGAAAGTGGTGTGCGCGGTTACGAAGTGCTCGCCTGGTTCGGCCTCGTCGCACCGAAAGGCACGCCGCGCGAAGCGCTTGCCAGGCTTCACGCCACGACACTGAAGGTGCTGCGATCGCCGGACGTGGCCGAGAAACTCACTCGCGAGGGGCTCGATCCCGTAGGCGGGACCGCTGCTGAATTCGCGACTTACCTGCAGTCTGAAGCTATAAAGTGGGCGCGCGCGGTACAGATTTCGGGTGCCAAAGCGAACTAGGCAACCAGTCCGGGCAGGGCAACCAGTCCGGGCAGAACGATCAAGGCCAGAAGCGGTAGCCGCCCAACGACCCCTGACGCAGCACAACTGAACCGGGAGCTGAGTGCTCCCGGTTTGCTTTTGGACTCCGTCCTTCAGTTGAGTTTTTTTAACTGCTCGCCGTAGAAATCGTATTCCTCGCGCACTGCAGCAATTCCAGAACCGGCCGTTAAGAGAAGGAGAACCCTCGCGATGGAGCGGGGACGCCTTTTCAATGGACCGGAGATTTCGAGATGCAAACAGAACTTTGCAGCAACCTGCTACGTGGCTTGAGCGACATTCACATGAGCGAGCGTGACCGCGTGCGCGCCGAGAACGGCGTCCGTCGATCGGCTGCTATAGTGGAATTGATCGTCGGCGTTGCCAGCTACGTCGGCCTTCGCAGCAAGCACGAAGTCAGCGGCTAGCAATACCGCGGCGCACTTCCGCCGCTGCGAGCAGCGAACGCAAGCGCTGCCGCTCAACGTGTCATTCGTGTGACGATGGATGATGCGCCGCCGCCTTTCTATTGCGCTCATTCTTTTCTAAAGTGATACCGAGCGCTCCTGTGCGTTAAATCACGGAAAGTGGGGCGCAAATAGCAATACTAAAGCGCCACTAATCCGCGGGCTGGTGAAGCGTTTCAGCGGTATGATTCCGCCATGATCGCCCACCCTGAAGTGCCACTGTACGCGCCGCCGCGTCGTACTCGCGGCACGTGATGTCCGAATTCCAGAATCGCACGCTCATCTGCAGTGTGCTTTTCATCGACATCGTCGAGTACTCGCGCAAACCCGTAGTCGAGCAGGGCAACCTCAAAGACGTTTTTAATACCCTGCTGTCCGACGCATTGCGGGGTGTCGCGCTCAATGACCGCATCATCCTCGATACGGGAGACGGCGCGGCGATCAGCTTCATCGGGGATCCGGAGGATGCGCTCTTCGTCGCGACGGGCCTGCGTGACGTTATCGCGAGCCGATCGGCGCAAAGCGCATCAGACCTCCTGACGCGGATGGGCATCAACCTGGGACCTGTGCGGCTCGTCAAGGACATCAACGGGCAGCCCAACATCATCGGCGATGGAATCAACGTCGCACAACGCGTGATGACGTTCGCGAAGCCCGGCCAGGTTCTCGTCTCACGCTCCTACTTCGAAGTCGTATCGCGTCTATCGGACGAATCGTCGCGCCTGTTCAGTTACGAAGGCGCGCGAACCGACAAGCACATCCGGGAGCACGAGGTTTACGCAGTCGGCGCCATTCCCGGCGTTCGCAAGCGCTTCGATGCAGGCGAAGCCGGCGCGTGGCAGGGTGGCGTTGCAGCCGGCCATGGGCTTGGCCCGGTAACGCGGAATTTAAGGCAGGCCGCTGAACGACTCGTAAGCAAACCCCGCGTCGCAACCGCCGCCGCAGTTATCGGTATCCTCGGAATCGCATTCGGCGCACGCGCGTACCGTGCAGACGAGCCGCCGCGCGTTGAGCCCGCGCGCCGCGCTGCGCCTCTGGTGTTGCAGACGCCTGCCGGCCCTGTGGGGACGCTGCCGCCCATCAGAGGGATGCCGCGGGAGCCTGAGCAGCCACCGCTGACAGTGATCGACCTGATGCCCCCGGAGCGGAAGCTGCGGGCGCGGCCGGAGGCGCGGGAGCGCGAGCAGCCGCTGCGTGAGGAGGTGGCACAGCGCGAGTCTCCACGCGCGCCGCCCGAGCCTTCGGTGCCGGCAACGCCGGCAACCGTATCGCTCGCCGTCGCCCCCTGGGGTGAAATCCACATCGATGGCCGACTGCACGGCGTAAGCCCGCCGCTGCAGGAGCTCGAGCTTGTCCCCGGGCGTCACCGTATAGAGATCCGGAACGGCGGTTTCGCGCCTCATGTAGAGGTCGTCACCGCGAGATCGGGCGAGCGGCTTAGAATCAAGCATAAGTTCAACTAGTGAGGGGTGAGATGCGCTCAAGACTCCTGGTGTTGACGATGCTCGCGCACGCCGCTCTCGCCGGCTGCGCATCGGGCCCGATCAAGGAGATCTCCCGCGTTTTCGAGCAGAAGGGCGAGCCGCAGCTGCGTGCCGGCATCAAATTCTACGAAGACGGCCGCTACGCGCAGGCCGAGAAGAACTTCGAGCACGCGCTCAACACAGGCCTCGGCGATGCCGGGAGGATCAGCGCGCACAAATACCTCGCGTTCATACATTGCGCGACCAAACGTGAAAGACAGTGCCGCGGTCACTTCGCCAGTGCGCTGGAAATCGATCCTGGATTCGAGCTCGACGCGGCCGAGGCGGGCCATCCGATGTGGGGCCCCGTATATCGCTCCGTGAAAGCGCGCCGATAGGCAGGGTGGACGTGGATCTCAACGGACAGACGGCGCCCAGAGCGATGGAAACACGGAAGCTCGGCCGCTATGAAATCGTCTCCGAGCTTGGTACGGGGGCGATGGGCACCGTCTACAGGGCGACCGATCCGCTGCTCGAGCGTACCGTGGCGATCAAGACGATCAGCATCTCCGCCGATGACCCCGAGATGTCCGAATACGAAGCGCGCTTCTACCAGGAAGCGAAGGCTGTCGGCGGTCTCAATCATCGAAACATCGTGACGGTGTATGAGACCGCCGACAGCCTTCGCTTCCTGGTAGAAGCGCGCTTCGTATTCGGACATCTCGGGGTCATCGG
>JBKJPI010000374.1:0-6430 GCA_046595235.1 Burkholderiales bacterium
CCAAGGCCGTACAGGCGCTGTGCACGGAAGTGCGGTTTGAGGTTAAAAACCGTAGGAAGGGAGGTAACGGAGGGAAACTCTTCGGTTTCCCTCTGTTCGTGACGAGTGGCGAGGCCGCCGAGCGTGCAAAGGCGCGGTGGAAAGAGCTGGCTACGCCACGCTCTTTCCACTGAGAGTCGCTTGCACAAGCTCGGCTACAGAGCTCACGTCCATTTTTTCCATCGCTTTGGCCCGGTGGGCTTCGACGGTCTTCACGCTGATCGCGAGCCCTTCGGCGATCTGGCGGTTCTTGCGGCCGAGGACGACGAGGTCCATGACTTCGCGTTCTCTCTGGGTCAGCGTCGCGAGACGGGCTTTTGCGCAGCGGCGCTGCGCGCGTTCGGCGTCCGCGGGGGTGCCGAGGGTGGCGGCCTGCTCGAGCAGGCCGAGGAGCTTTTCGCCTTTGAAAGGCTTTTCCAGGAAGTGAAACGCGCCGTTTTTGAGGGCGTCGACTGCCATCGGAACGTCGCCGTGCCCAGTGATGAAAATGATCGGCAGCGGCGCTCCGCGGCGATTGAGCTCCTGCTGAAGCTCGAGCCCGGTGAGCCCGGGCATGCGCACATCGAGCACGAGGCACGAGGCGTGTCCGGGACGGTAGCCCGCCAGGAAGCGTTCGGCGCTGGGGAACGACGACACCTTGTATCCGGCGGATTCGAGCAGCCAGCGCAGCGAATCGCGCATGGCTTCGTCATCATCGACGACGGAGACCGTCCGCGCGCGTTCTGTGGGCGTCATGCGTATACCGACTTCAGGGAAAAATGGAATGTTACGCCGGTGCCCGGATTGCGGCTTACCCACACGTGGCCGCCGTGCGCTTCGACGATCGAGCGGCAGATGTGCAGGCCGAGGCCCATGCCGTGCGATTTGGTCGAGAAAAACGGCGTGAAGAGATTTCCTTCGAGCTCCCGGTCGATGCCGCGGCCGCGATCCACCACTTCCACTTCGACCGTGTTGTCTCCGTTCGGCCGTGAGCGGATGGTGAGCTGGCGCTCGCCGGCAGGTGTCTCCTGCATCGCGTCCAGGGCATTCCTCGAAAGATTGAGGATCACCTGCTCCATGAGCACGGGGTCCGCGTGTACATAAGGAATCACGTCGGACAGTTCGAGCTCGAGGCTTGTCGCGTTTCGCCGTGCTTCGAGGCCGATCATCGAAGAGACGCCGCCGACGACTTCATTGATATCGCACGACACCAGATTCGGCGCGCGCCGGGCCACCAGAGCGCGCACGCGCTGAACTACTTTGCTCGCACGCTCAGCCTGGGCCGCGCCTTTTTCCAGGGCGTCGAGAAGCTCGGCCTCGTCCCATTTTCCGGAGCGCAACCGCCGCACGCAGCCCATGCTGTAGTTGCTGATGGCGGCAAGCGGCTGGTTCAGCTCGTGTGCAAGCGTCGTCGCCATCTCGCCGATGGTGACCAGACGCGCGGTCATCTGCATTTTTTCCTGTTGCAGGCGGAAGAGCGCTTCAGCCCGCCTGCGCTCCGTAATATCGGTGGCAAGCTGCAGACGCACCATGCGCCCGTCGATCCAGCGCACAGGGCGCGAGTGGATGAGGTACCAGCGTCCCCGCGCCGCGTCGTGAACCTCGCCTTCGTTCGCCCCGGGCGGCAGCGGCGGCAACCCGGCGCCCGCCGGAAACGCGCGCCTGCACTGCTCGTTCGCATACAGGACCTCATTAGTTTCGGCGTCGGACACGTAGACCGCCGCGTTGAGGCCCTCGAGAACAGTGGCGAAGCGCTCGTCGGCATGGCTGAGCGCGTTCTTGAGCTTCGATATCACGTAGCCGAAGAGGACGAGCATTGCAAATTGAATGACGCCGTCCCACACGTGCAGGAGCGGCTGGGTGTAATTCTGATGTTCGAACAAAAGCGATATGAACCACGCCGTCATCGAAATGATCGACATGACGATCGCCGCGTTCGTGCCGAGCCCCCACGCCGCAATGAAGATCGGCGCGAGATAAAGCATCGTCACGTTCATCTCGTAGCCGGTGTAGTAATCGATTACGCCGATTACCGTGACGAGTGCGAGACACACGGCGAGGAGCCGTCCGGGCGGGAGGCGGGTGAGGTAGGGGTCCTGCTTATTCATCGGGGCCTGCGTTCGTCCGGATCAGCGGCCGCTGAAGCGGGGTTTACGCTTGGCGAGAAAAGCTTCGATGCCTTCGCGATAGTCGCTCGTGTCGAAGCAGGCGAAGCCTTCATCCCATTCCTCAGCGGTCATGTCGACGGTTGGCGTGAGGCGCTCCACGAATTGCTTGTGCCAGCGCGCGACGAGCGGCGCGCCGGCGGCGATACGTTCCGCGGTCTCATACGCCGCGTGCTCTACGGCTTCATCGGCAACGACGCGGTTCACGAGACCTTTCTGGAAAGCTTCGGCAGCGTCGAAAACGCGGCCTTCGAGGAGGATCTCGAGCGTCACTGCGCGTCCTGCGACGGCGAGGAGACCCTGCAGCTCTCCATAGGCCATGGTGAGTCCGAGGCGGTTTACGGGTACGCCAAAGCGGCTCGAGACCCCGCAGATTCGAAGATCGCACATGGCGGCGATCTCGAGGCCGCCTCCGATGCATGCGCCGCGTATCAACGCGACGGTCGGATGCCGGCATCGTGCGACGGCCTGCATCGCGTCGTGGATCACGGTGCCGTAACCCCTGGCCTGGCGCGAATCCGCACGCTCCGTCGCGAACTCGGCGATGTCGGCCCCGGCGGCGAATGCCTTGTCGCCTGCGCCGCGCAGCACGACACAGCGGAGAGCCTCCTCGTTCGAGAGTGCGCGCATCGAATCGGCAAGCCCCTGCCACATCCCGCGATCGAGCGCGTTGAGCCGTTCAGGCTGGTTCAGCGTAACGGTGGCGATCGCACCGCTTCGAGTGATCGAGATCGAATCCATGCCGCGTCGTTCCGGGTGTCTTCAGTCGAGCGTGACGTTCGCGGCTTTCACGAGCTTCGCGTATTTCGCAATCTCTGACTTGAGGAACGCGGCGAACTGCTCCGGGCTCATCGGATCGAGCTGCGTGCCCGCTTCCTCGAGCTTCAGCTTCGCATCCGGCAGGCCGACGATGCGGTTGATTTCCGCATTGAGCTTCATCACCGTGTCTCGCGATGTTTTTGCAGGCGCCATGACCCCGTACCAGTTGGTCATGTCGAAGCCCTTGAGGCCGACTTCCATCATCGTCGGAACGGCCGGAAGCTGGGGCGAGCGCTTCGGCGTGGTAAGCGCGAGGGCGCGCATGCGCCCGCTCCTGATATGAGGCAGGACCGGCGGCATCGTGTCGAAGTTCATCGAAACGTGTCCTGCCAGAAGATCGACCACTGCCGGGCCGCTGCCTTTGTAAGGCACGTGGACAACCTTGGTGCCGGTCAGCAGCGTGAAGAGCTCGCCCGCGAGATGCTGCGTGCTGCCGACGCCGGATGAGGCGTAATTGAGCGTGCCGGGCTGTGCTTTCGCGATTGCGATCAGCTCCTTCACGTTTTTCGCGGGGATAGACGGATGAACCACGAGGACGTTCGGCACGTATCCCACATAAGCGACCATCGCGAAATCACGCTCCGCGTCGTACGGAAGCTTCTTGAAAAGATGCGGCGCGATGCCGTGGGAGTTCACGTGGCCCATGAGGAGCGTGTAGCCGTCGCCGGCGGCCTTGGCGACCACCTCCGCGCCGATCGTTCCTGTCGCACCGGCGCGGTTGTCGATAAGTACCGGTTGACCCCAGCCTTCAGTCATTTTCTGGCCGATGATGCGCGCGACCAGATCCGTGCCGCCGCCGGGCGCGAAACCCACCACCATGCGGATCGGCTTCGCCGGATATTGCTGTGCGCCCGCGGTGCCGCACAGGGTGCCGGCCACAGCGAGCACTCCAATCACCAGAACCTGTTTCATGACGCTCCTCGATTGTTTTATTGGCTTTCAGTGAAATACGAATCTCAGGCGACCGCGACCGCTTTTTTCTGAGCCTTACCCACACCCGTCAGGTATTCCATGGCCGCATCGACGCCCCCCTGTTTGTGCGGAATGCCGGCAGCGGCAAGGCCCATCTCCACGCCGCACAACGTTCCCATCAGCGTGAGGTCGTTGAAGTCTCCAAGATGGCCGATGCGGAAAACCTTGTTCGCAAGTTTCCCAAGCCCACTGCCGAGCGACATGTTGTAGCGCTCGAGCACGACCTTGCGGAATTCGACCTCGCTGTATCCGTCGGGCATCAGCACGGCCGTCAATGCGCTCGAATATTCAGTTGGATTCAGGCAGAGGACCTCGAGTCCCCAGGCGCGAACCGCGCGCCGGGCCGCTTCGGCGTGCCGATCGTGGCGTTTGAAAACGTTGTCGAGGCCTTCTTCCTCGAGCATCTTCAGGGCTTCGCGAAGGCCATAGAGAAGGTTTGTTGCCGGGGTGTACGGAAAGAACCCGCTCTTGTTCGGCCCAAGCATCTCTTCCCAAGACCAGTACGAGCGCGGCAGCTTCGCCGATTTGCCTGCAGCCAGGGCCTTATCGCTTATGGCGTTGAACGAAAGTCCCGGCGGCAGCATGAGGCCTTTCTGCGATCCGGCGATGGTGACGTCCACACCCCACTCGTCGTGGCGATAGTCGATCGAGCCCAGCGACGAAATCGTGTCCACCATGAAAAGCGCCGGGTGTTTCGCGCGGTCGATCGCCTTGCGGATCTCGCCGATGCGGCTCGCAACACCGGTTGAAGTTTCATTGTGAACGACACACACCGCCTTGATCGTGTGCCCCGGATCGTCCGCAAGGCGCGCCTCAATCGCTGCCGGATCTGCGCCATGACGCCAGTCGGACGCAATGTATTCCGGCTCTATCGAAAGCCGCTTCGCCATGCCATGCCAGAGAGTCGCGAATTGCCCTGTCTCATACATGAGGACGCGGTCGCCGGGCGAAAGCGTGTTCACGATCGCCGCTTCCCATGCGCCGGTGCCGGACGCGGGGAAAATGATCACCGGGGCCTTTGTCCTGAAGACCTGCTTCATTCCCTCAAGCACCTCCTGGCCGAGGCGCTGAAACTCGGGGCCGCGATGATCGATGGTGGCGCGGTCGATCGCACGCAGCACCCGATCCGGAACGTTCGTCGGTCCGGGAATCTGAAGAAAGTGGCGGCCGCTGGCATGCGTCATGGGTTGTCTCCTAAAAAAATCCGTCGCAAAGTGCAAACCGTCGCAAAGTGCACCCCTACTTTGCGCCGTTTTCAATTTGAACTGAATCGCTGGCGAAGCCAGACGATTCACCTTGAAACGGCTACGAAACACCAAACGGTTGCATCCCGCTCGGTTCTTCGTAGGTCTTGCTCTTTGACCACAAAGGCGCCGAGCCGCCTCAAGCCTTTGTGCTAACTAGACACGGCGCAAAGTAGGTTTGCACTTTGCGACGGAGAGATCATGGAACATTATTTAAAGATCGAGAATGTGGGGATGACGTTCGATACGAAGAAGGGGCCGTTCGTCGCTTTGCGGGACATCGATCTCGATATCCGTAAAGGCGAGTTCGTAACGCTCATCGGGCACTCGGGCTGCGGGAAATCGACGCTGCTCAATCTGATCACGGGTCTCAACACGCCGACCTCGGGTTATCTTTTTCTTTCAGGGCGTCAGATCACGGGGCCGGGGCCGGACCGCGGCGTCGTCTTCCAGAATCATTCGCTGCTGCCGTGGCTCACGTGCTTCGAGAACATCTACCTTGCAGTCGAACGCGTGTTCGGCTCGACAGAATCGAAAGCGAAGCTCGCCGAACGCACTCATCACGCGCTCGAGCTCGTACATCTCACTGAAGCGGCGGACAAGCGGCCGCAGGAGATTTCGGGCGGGATGAAACAGCGCGTCGGGATTGCCCGTGCGCTCGCGATGGAACCCAAGCTCCTGCTCATGGATGAGCCGTTCGGTGCGCTCGATGCGCTGACGCGTGCACGCCTGCAGGACGAGCTCATGCGCATCGTGGCGGAGACCGGGAGCACTGTCGTCATGGTCACGCACGACGTCGACGAGGCCGTGTTGCTTGCCGACCGCGTCGTGATGATGACGAACGGGCCGGCCGCGACAATCGGCGAGATCCTCGACGTGAAGCTCCCGCGCCCTCGCGACCGCCTTCAGCTCGCGAACGATCCGGGTTACGTGCGTCTGCGAAAAGCAGTGCTCGAGTTCCTGTACCAGAAGCAATTGAAGGCTGCTTGATCCACGCCTTCAAATGAAAAAGATGAAACTCGTATGCGTCGGCAATGGCATGGCCGGCATTCGCACCATCGAAGAGCTGCTCAAGGTCGCGCCGGATTTCTACGACATCACGGTCTTCGGCGCCGAGCCCCATCCCAACTACAACCGCATCCTCCTGTCACCCGTGCTCGCGGGCGAACAGACGCTCGACGAGATCGTGCTCAACACGCGCGAATGGTATGC